>JBJERX010000095.1:0-10801 GCA_051882495.1 Huintestinicola sp.
GGCAAGTGTGAGTAAAATGAAAAGTGGGTCACTTTAACGACGGGTGGGGGAGCCAAAGTAGTTTTAACTTGAACCTATTGAAAGGCGAAGAGAGTAATGTTTGTAAAATCTCTTGCTTATCAATAGGTCAAGTTGTTTTTTGACCTATTATGTTCAGTAACAATTTTTATCGTGAAGCTAAAGGCTTCCGTATGCTTACGTTTTGTAAGTGTACGGAAGCCTTTTTGTTGTACTTTAACAAGGTTTTATAGTGAAAATCGTAAAATAATACAAGAAAGCAGGGGAAACAATGGCACGAATGGTCAATGAGATGAAGAAGAACTTCACGGTGGTTCATAATCAATTCCTACAGGATCCCGAGCTTGGGATAGCCGAGAGAGGACTTCTTATGACAATGCTGTCAAAGCCCGATTCGTATGATTTCAGCATAAAAGGGCTTGCATCGCTGCTTCCGAATGGTGAAACGGCAATAAGAACAGCCCTTATCAATCTGGAGAACCTCGGGTATCTCAGGAGAGATCGCATCAAGGAGAAAGGCAAGTTTGTTGACGTCATTTACAGAATTTCCGATTGTCCCATATTCCTTGATGCCGAAAATGCGGATAATGAAGATGAGGAAAAACCACGTGTTGAAAATCCACAAGTGAATGAACCGCACGAACATAACCCACAGATATTATTAAATACTGAAAAAGCAAATACTGAAGAAGTAAATACTGACAAAACAAATACGGCAACAGCCAAACCGCATGAGTTGAAAAAATCCTATGCCGAAAAGGTCTGTATGACCGAGGAGCAGTACAAGGCGTTATGCGACAAGCATTCCAAGGAATTTGCCGATAAGTGCATTGAGAAGCTTGATCTTTACAAACAGTCCAGCGGACGGACGTACAAGTCGGACTATCACGCTATTCTTCATTGGGTAGTGGATAAGGTCAGAAAGGCTTATCCCGGGCTTGAGAAAACAATGCAGCAGTCTGTGCCGGCAAATTCTCCCGAATATAACCCGTTTGAAGCAATGATAGGAGGTATGTAAAATGAACGAGCTTAACAGAGTATTTGGTGACCTTTTCGATAATTGCGAGGAGAATTACGGTTCGGAACCTATGTCCGATGATTACATAGGTGATGACGGGCTGATATATTGCGGCAGCTGTCATACGAAGAAACAATGCTTGACACCGAGGATACTGACCTTTGAGCCGAGGATCGTCAGCTGTCCCTGCAAATGTCAGCAGGAAAAGGAAGCGGCGGAGAAGGCACAAAGGGAGTTTGTTCAGCGTGTTCGGAGGAATACAGCAAATGCCAATATCCCCACCCATTATGAAAATACAAAGCTTGAAATGCTTGATGAAGCTAACCAAAATTTTGCTGTCAGATACCTTGTCGATTTCTATGAAAACAGCGGTGATACTATCGGACTGCTGCTGTACGGAGATGTGGGAACGGGCAAGAGCTTTCTTGCAAGCTGTCTGGCAAATGATATGCTGAGAAAGGGCTATTCCGTGCGTTGGCTGTCGGCTATGCAGATAGTTGAGCAGGGGGCTTTTTACAGCGATGAAGATTACAGGCGGTATGTTGATGATATTATCCGTCCCGATGTGCTGATAATTGATGATCTGGGTGCCGAGCGTGGCACGGAATTTGCTATGGAAAGAGTTTTCAGCCTTGTTGACACAAGAGTTTCCTCGGACAAACCTCTGATAGTGACCACCAATGTTGACATAAACGCTATGGGACAATGCTCCGATCTTCGCAGAAAGCGGACTTTTGACAGAGTACTGTCTGCCACTTTTCCTTACGTTATGAGGGGAGTGAGCCGCAGAATGAGGTCGGCAAGGGAGAATTTTGATAGGTATAAGGATTTGTTTTTAGGGGGAACTAAAATGAAGAATTTGAAGTAGTGAATGATGACATTCTACTAAAAATATAGTATTATAAAGAATCACCAAAGCGAAAATACAGAAACCCCAATTTCATCCATAATAGATTTAAAAATTTCCCAATTTGGCGGATAATTATGCATTCCGTTGCACGAAACAAATATATCCTCAGCTTCAATATATAATGACCAATCAAATCTGGGAAAGAATTCCATTGGTTCATCAAAACTTTTCATATTCCAACTGTTTATATCCATCTTGATAAGTTTATCGCATAGTTCATCAACTTTGTTTGAAATATCAACAGAATAAACAGAGCCATTTTCAAAGCACTGTAAACAACAGGTGTTATTTCCTTTTTCAAGAATAAGATATCGATTATATGCGTGTGTAGTGAAATCTGTATATTTAAACTCAAAGCCATATATTTCAGACATTATTTTTCCCCTTTCGTATAGTGTCACTCATGATTACGTTTTAGTAATTTCATTCTATCACATTCCTCAGAAAAAATCAATCGTCTGAAGAAAGGAAAAGTACAATGCGTAAGCATAGCAAATTCTTCTCAATCTCCGAATTCTGCAAATTGAACAGTTTGCAGCCTATCGAATTCTATGAGATGCTCAGCCGTCACCCGGAGCTGGCGAAGAAACTGAAATCCAACGCAAAAGGTGAACGCCTGCTTGATGAAAGGTCCATAAAGGCGGCAGGAGCGATTCTTCGAAAAATCGAAAAAGCAAAGCACAGCAAAAGCCCAATGTCGGCAGCTGCCGTTGAGATGAATTTACTTGCAGCCAAAAATGAGGAGTTGCGAAAGGAGGTGATCCGGTTAAGAGCCGAAAATGAAAAACTGAAAAATACTCTTAGGAGCAAACGTTCAAAATGAAGGAAGGAGATTTTTTATATGGAGCATATCGTGACGGACAGAGAATTTTTCAAATCTGTTCGGCTGAATAAACGGAAAGTGTGATAGTATGAGTGAAATGCTTATTGAAGAAATCGAAAATCTGAATCGAAATTATCTTACTCCTGCCGAGGTTTCAAAGGCTTTGGGAATTTCAATTTCTACATTTTACAGAAATTATGAAAAGATGAAATTCCCGATTATCAGAGTGGGGAAGAAGATACATATTCCGAAAGAAGCGTTTCTCAGATTTTTAAGATGCGGAGAAACTTCGGATAATTGAGTTTATAAATCGTTTTCCTGGCAGCTTTTCGGGGTTGCCGGGGGCGAAATCGGTGATGCGGAGGGGGTAGGGGGCAGATGCCCGCAAGCGTTGAAAAGGTATAGGATTTAGTTTTATTGTGCATTTTAAAATTTCAGCAGATTATGATAATATCAAAAAGCCCATCTTGTCATTTGATGGGCTTTTTAATATTCACAACATAATTGATATTACGATTGTTTTGACAAAACATCACTTAACCCCAACAGTAATTCTGAACTTTCATCTGGCATTGAGCGATAGTTTTCGACAAGCCGCCGTTCATTTTCTGTGAGAAACGAAACACTTTCATTTATATTGAAAAGCTCGGCAAGTGATATTCCCATAGGAGCAACAAGTCTTTCCAAAGTATCAATAGTTGGCTGACGTTTGTCGTTCTCAATAGCACTGATATGATTTTGAGAAATATCAGTTTCTTTTGAAAGTTTATATATAGTATACCCTTTTGCAAGGCGATACTTTTTCAGACGTGTGCCAATTTTCATACTACATGCTCCTTTTGAATATTTACTTTTATTATAGTATGAAAGATATGATTTTATAATGTAAACAAGAGTGTATATAATAGTATTATTTAAGTGTATTTATCTTGTGCAACATACACAATGTTATACATAATTATTTCATATATCAAAATTAATTCTACTAACACTTTTACTTACACATTGACAAATACGATAAAATATCACATAATAATACTGGAGGGGAATTTATGCAACAAAAAGTAACAGTAAATTACTCTACTGATTTCAGCAGACTATTAAGCAGTTATGTGGAATCGAGCGGATATACTGTATATAAAATATCGCAGATAACAGGTCTTGGGCGAACAGCTATACATCAGACAATGTCAGGTAAGCTTGTTCCGACAAGAGAGTTTTTTGAACGTCTTTGTACTGTCTTTATGATTACTCCTCAGCAGAAAGCTGAGCTTACAGAACTTTACGTCAAGGAAAAAATCGGCAAAAAGGCATATTTTGAACAACAGAAGATAAAAGATATTGTCGAACAACTGCCACAGTATTACATAAAAGCAGGAAACGTTACAATTCAATACGATACGTCATTATCCGAAGCGGAAGGTTCGGTAACGGGTATCCTTAATGTCAATCACGCTGTTATGAAGATCATCGGCAAGGAATTACATTGTGAAAAGCCGTTCATATCAACAACAATTCCGTTTGAAAACAAAATGCTGTACGATTTGATATTGCAGCTGATAAGCGGAGCCGAAAAAAATGCCGTCTTTGAACATTATCTCAGAATGTTCAAATCGGACGATAACGGTGTGGACAATAATATAGACCTTCTTGAAAATATGCTGAGAATGGCTATGAATACGGGTATGGTTTATAGACCGTTTTGCTATTATGTTCATAAAGACGCTGTTGACGATATTTTGCCGATTTATCCTTATTGTCTGATAACATCGGAATATGTAATTATGGTTACCGAGGATTTTCAGTCGGCAGTCATTTCGGGCAGCAAAGCAGTTAAGGAAACAGCATCGGAACATATCAGAAAGGTGCGAGCCTGCTCAAAACAGATAATTGAGCCTGTCGATAACAGAAGAATGTTCGATATTTTTGCTGAAAGCTCAAAAATGTTCAGTAAGTCAATAGAGTTTCAGCCCTGTGTTACAAAATTTTTCACTTGGGATATTGTCAGCACAAGACTTGCGGATATTCCCGAAAAGGAATATATCCTTGAAACTCTGAGGAAGTCCTTTTTCACGCCTGAACAGCTTGCAGAAGCAGAGGCACAGGTTTCGATGAACTACTTTACAAGAAAGGGACTTGAGTATTTTGCCGATACGGGAGTTACCGTAAATATGCCGGGGCAGCTGCTCAAACCAATATCCGAAAGCGAACGGCTGTACATTCTGACAAGTCTGAAAAATGACGTAGGCAAGCATTTCAAAATCCTGAATGAGGATAAGATCAAAGTGCCTGAATTCATTCAGGTTATCTCGCTTACAAATCAAAGTAGCATAATTTCGTGCTTGATGAAGGAAAAGAAGTTTTGCTGTATTCTTTCGGAGCGGAGCTTATGCTCGGCTATTGACGGATTTATCGAAAGACTTGATGAAACCGATTATACTGTGACAGATGAAAAGGCTGTTGATGAAATTGACAGGTGTATTGAAAAGCTGAATAATATTAAGGGGAGAGAAGCATATGAAGTTTAAGTTTTTGAAGAAAGCTGTGGCGTTTGTTACGGCTGCGGCTATGGCTGTGGGTACTTTGGCTGTTTTGCCGGAGGAGTATCTGCCGGAGTTTGGGATTGTGGCAAGTGCTGAGGATACGCAAGCAATACTCTTTTCTACCGGAGATGGTTCAAAAGAAAATCCTTTTCGTATCGAAACGGCAGCACAGCTTAGTGCTGTTCGCAATAATATGTCAGCTAACTATATTCAGGTAGCCGACATAGATCTATCAGCTTTTTCCAACTGGGAGCCTATCGGAAAACAAGATGAGCCATTTTCGGGAACTTATAATGGAAATGGTCATACAATCAGTAATCTCCAAATAACTGATGTAACTGAAGGACGTATTGGATTATTTGGTTATGTTCAAAATGGTAATATTACAAACATTTCATTGATAGGTACGAATATATCTATTAATGAACCTGGTAGACAGTTGAATGTTGGAGCAATTTGCGGTGTAATGAATAATTCTATAATTTCAGATTGCACTGTAAGCGGAATCATAAATATTATTTCAACAAATTACAGAACAGTTGCAAGTGGTATTGTTGGAACAATAACAAGCTCAGAACTTGCGAGTGTAAAGAGATGTAAGAACTATTCAAGCATAAATGTTGAGGTCGGTGCAACACCAACGTGCTATGCTGCAGGAATTTGTGGCTTTTTAAATCCGTCAAATAAGTCCAACGTAATTATTTCCGGCTGTTCGAATTACGGAAGCATTTCATCATATTCACCTGAAAATATGTGTTATGCAGCAGGAATATGTGGATACACTTCATCATATGGCGGATCAATAATAAATATTGAGAAATGTTCAAATCACGGTGATTTGACAACAACAACGGGAAAACAGGGATATTCTGCCGGAATAACCGCATATTGTGATGCCTTTCAGAATAATTCTTGTACTTATGTAAGCAACTGCTATAATTCAGGAGAAGTAATTGGCAGAACAGTCGGTGGAATCGGAGGCAGAACATATATTGGTGCATTACCCGGTTATTCTGCAGGCAGAAAAGTGCTGTTTTCAAACTGCTACAATGTTGGTTCTGTATCGGTAGAGGAAAGCCTTACAGTAAATACTTATATTGGTTCTTTACTTGGTAGTAACTACAAATGTTCTGTAGAAAATTGTTATTATCTTGATTCAACAGGAACCAGTTCTGACGGAAAAGCATTGTCATCTTCTCAGCTTCAAACTGCAAGTGAATTGGCTGGTTTTGATTTTAATAACGTGTGGGAGTATTCTACAACAGGGTATTTATATCCCGTATTTAAGTCTGATGCATCGGAAAGCGATGATGAATCCACTATTGTAAGTGGCAGATGCGGAAATAATGCATATTGGGCACTTTCAACGGATGGAGTACTGACAATAAGTGGTACAGGTTCGTTGTATGGTTATAGCAGTTATTCAAACTTTGGTGGAGAAGATTTTACAACAGCTCCTTGGTGGGTATTAAAAGAACGTATAACTAAAATAGTTGTGAAAAGTGGTATCACCAAAATAACAGAATATGCATTTATGAATATGCATTATGTAGAAGAAATTTATTTTGAAGACGGCATAAAGACTATTAGTGGATATAATTTCTGCTGTAATAACGCACTGACAAAAATAACCATTCCTAAAAGTGTAACAGGTATTGGTAGCCTTTGCTGTTGGAAGGGTGGTACAAACAGCGAACTGACAATATATGGATATAGCGGTTCTGTTGCTGAAACTTATGCTAAGAATAATAATCTTAAGTTTGTGGATTTGGCTCTTGAAGAAAAAGGCTACATAAAATTATCCCCCTTAAATGAAGAAGGCATACCCGTCGGCGGCGGCGAATCCATTCTTGCATATGTTTATGATAAAGATGATAATCGTCTTAGCAATGTAAATTTAGTTTGGACAAGCAGCGATGATAATATTGTTGCTATTACTGAAAGCAATAATTTGGGCGCTGTTGTAAAAGGAATAATTCCTGGAAGTGCAACAATAACTTGTACTGATATAGTGTCTGGTATTGTAGGAATAATTCGTATAAATGTAAACCGTTATTCAATTAAGTATAGTAGCCAAGAACAAAACAAAGAACTTGTATTTGACTATTCTGATTCATATTTTGAAAATGATGCGCACGTTTACAATCAAAAGCTTGCTCAGGCATCATTGGCTTTGGAACTCTCCTCTTTTACAACATATGGAAACGAAAATTGGATTACAACAGCAAATGTAAACAGAGAACAGAATCTTTATGATGCATTTATAACGTTAGGATTTGCAAAAGAGAGTATAGAATTTAAAAACTATAATTATGCTTTATCAGATGCATCTGATAAAGTTGCTTTTGGAGTTGCTAATAAACAAATTACTAGTAGCGACGGAAAAACATCAACTCTCGTTGCAATAGCAGTACGAGGAGGCGGTTATGGAGCAGAATGGGCAAGTAATTTTCGAATTGGCAATAATGAAAAATATGCTTCAGGCTTTTGGAATTCAAGTACAGGAGTATATGCTTATATTAATGAATATATTGATAATTTAAGAATTTCTAAGGAAAACGTTAAAATTTGGATAGTAGGTTTCAGCCGAGGTGCTGCTGTAGCTAATCTTACAGCAGCACGGCTATGCCAAATTTATAATTCAAATAATGTTTTTGCTTATACATTTGCCACTCCGCAAGGATATGTTTTTGAGGAGAATGAAATAAATAATAACATAAGCTATTCGAATATTCATAATATTATTAACCCAGCAGATTTGGTGCCAACGGTGGCATTAAGTGATTGGAATTTTGGAAGATTCGGTTCAAGTCATTATATAAAAAATCAATATGATGCTAAAATGAACCAAATTTACGTTGAATTAATGGGTGAACCATATGATTTTAATTCACAATATCCAGCTAAAGTATATGAACTAAATGATTTCTTGTTAAATTTTTTAGCTCACGACACAAATATTTATACTAATAATCTTCAAAATATTATTGTTCAAGTGCTTAAAGATGCAAATTCAGAAAAAGATATGGCAAAAGGAGGAATAAATTCATTAGCACTTAAAATCATAACTCAATATATCGTTGATAACGCTATGCCATATCAAGTCGAGGCAAAGAATAGTAATATAATTGTTACTGTACAAAATTGGATGAACCAACAGTTTAGTGGTGAGTTGCCTTCATCAATGGAAACTGTTGCAAGGTTATACACAATTTCCAACATTGCAGATATTTTTAAGCAACATTATCCTGAAGTATATATTTCATGGTTGTTTTCAACTGATGAAAATAATAAAATTTTCGGAAAGCATAGATATAAATCTGCTATAATCGATTGTCCAGTTGACGTTTATGTATATGATGGCAATGGTACTCTTGTTACTAGTATAGTTAATAACGAGATAAAAAAAGATGATGTAAATGCCGCAGTATTTGGTGATCAGAAACGAGTATATCTTTATGGTGATGCATATACCATTAAACTTGTTGGTAATAATACTGGAACAATGAACTATAGTATCGAGGAACATGATAGTGACGGACGTATGACAAGACGTGTAAGTTATTACGACTTACCTCTTGAAAATGGTAAAACATATACAGGAGTAGTTAACGATGAAGTTGATACCCCAAGTTATAATTATGATTTGTCAAGCGACGACGGCAATCATTCATCGAATTTTGACACAAACGACTCAACGGATAACGCACATAATATTATTATCAATGGCGGACTGTCAAGTGTTCCATCTGCTTATCCGGGTGAACAAGTAACTATAACTGCCCTTGTACCTAACGATAACTCTACTTTTTCAAAATGGGCAACAACATCTTCAGTAGCATTTAATAATGCCCAAACACCTGTTGCAACATTTATTATGCCAAATGAAGATGTTGAGATAACAGCTGTTAATAGTAATACATCGTCCAAATTGAGCAGTATATTGGTCGATTCTACTGCAATTGATGATTTTTCCGCAGATAATACAGCCTATACCGTTACTCTTCCCTATGGAACCACAGCGATTCCTACAGTAACAGCCACTCCTGCAAACGCAAATGCTGATGTGGATATCACACAGGCAACATCTCTCACAGGCACCGAATCCGAGCGTACAGCAATAATTACGGTTACTGCCGAGGACGGTGTTACAAAGACTATTTATAAGGTAGTATTTTCCATTGAAACGCATACTCATAATCTTGCAACCGAGTATTCTTCGGACGCAACGGGACATTGGTATGCTTGCTCCGGCTGTGATGAAAAGGTAGACTTTGAAGCACACACCGAGGACAGCGGTACGGTAACAACAGAGCCTACAGAAACCACCGAGGGCGTAAAGACATTCAAGTGTACAAAGTGCGATTGGATTATCAGAACAGAGCCTATCACAGTTCTCGACCATACTCATACCCTTGCGACTGAATATTCTTCCGATTCAACGGGACATTGGTACGCTTGCTCTGGCTGTGATGAAAAGGTAGCCTTTGAAGCACACACCGAGGATGGTGGAACAGTTACCACAGTTCCTACCGAAACTACAGAGGGTGTTACGACATTTAAGTGTACGAAATGCAAGTTTGTTTTAAGAACAGAGCCGATTCCTCCGATAACTCCCGATCATATTCATAATTATGATGCGGAATGGAAATCCGACAGCACATCTCATTGGCACGAATGCTCTTGCGGTGAAAAGACAGAAGTTGCAGCTCACATCTCCAATAATGGCGTAGTGACTGTTCAGCCCACCGAAACTTCCGAGGGTATAATTACCTACTCCTGCTCTGTTTGTGAATACATTCTCAGAACGGAAACCATTCCCCCGATAACTCCCGAACATACTCACGAATATGGAACAGAGTGGAAAACCGACAGCACTTCTCACTGGTACGAATGTACTTGCGGAGAAAAGGCTGACATTGCAGCTCATATCTCCGATAACGGTGTAGTGACATTACAGCCAACAGAAACCTCCGAGGGTATAATGACCTATTCCTGCTCCGTATGTGATTACATTCTCAGAACGGAAACCACTCCTTCCATTGTTCCCGACCATACTCATAACTATGGTACAGAGTGGAAGTCGGACAGCACATCCCATTGGCACGAATGTGCTTGTGGGGATAAGACCGATATAACACAGCATATTACCAACGGCGGTATAGTTACCGTTCAGCCCACAGCAACTTCCACAGGCTTGAGAGTATATTCCTGCTCTGTATGCGGATACGTTCTCAGAACGGAAACCATTCCTGCAACGGGATACAACTATCCGAGCTATCCTACATATCCCACATATCCCTTCGATTCAAGCATTTTCAATGTTGTAACATTTACCGATAAGGTGAATGTAACGGCTGAAACAAATGAAAACACAATAACACTCAAGTGGGACAAGGTAGAAAAAGCCGATAAATACTATGTATATCAGTATAAGAACGGCAAGTATGTCAAGGTAAAGACAACCTCCGACACTTCGGCAACCTTCA
>JBJERX010000096.1:0-40267 GCA_051882495.1 Huintestinicola sp.
TTACTATATGCTTTCGACAGCGGTTCTTCGCATAAAACTTCATCAGTTAATCGGGAAAGCAATATTTTGAAAAAATCAGCCAAACAAGTCTTTCATTTTTCAATCTTATGTGGTATAATATTATTGTATTGCTCTGCCAATTATCTGATGAGAAAATATGAGCATAAAACGGAGGAACCAGAATGCATAAAGAATTCCTTATGGGAAACGAAGCTATTGCTCTCGGTGCAGCCGCAGCAGGTGTGAACCTCGTTTCGGGATATCCCGGAACTCCATCATCTGAGGTGCTTGAAACCATTGCAAAGCATCGTCCGAAAAATACATACGTGGAATGGTCTGTCAACGAAAAAGCAGCCATGGAGGTCGCAGCAGGGGCTGCATATACAGGTGCAAGGGCACTTGTCACAATGAAGCAGGTGGGACTGAATGTTGCGTCGGACCCTCTTATGAGCCTTGAATATGTGGGCGTAAAGGGAGGCATGGTAGTTCTTGCGGCAGATGATCCCGGACCTATATCATCCCAGACCGAGCAGGACACAAGAACCTTTGCACAGTTTTCAAAGATACCATGCTTCGACCCCTCATCCCCACAGGAAGCATATGATATGATACAGGACGCCTTTGAGCTTTCCGAAAAATACGGAACTCCTGTTTTTCTTCGTCCCACAACACGAGTTGACCACGGCTATGCATCCGTTACAGTCAAGGACAAGGAGGAGTATTACACAAATACCCCCGAGGGATTTGTAAAGGACTCCTCCAGATGGGTCATTTTCCCGAAACTTTCCTATGCAAACCACCAAAAGATCGAGGAACGCAACGAGCTTCTTTCCCATGTATTCAGCAGCTATGAAAAGAATCTTATCCTTGCTCCCGACGAAAGCTGCCCCGATAAAAAGATCGGCATCGCTGCGGGAGGTATCAGCTATACATATGCTCTGGAGGCTATGAAGGACACGGGTACTTTCAGAACCTTCAAGATCTCCACTCCATTCCCCTTCCCCGAAGAGAAGGCTCTTGAATTCCTTGAGGGACTTGATACAGTTCTCTGTATCGAGGAGCTTGACCCCGTTATCGAACGTGCACTTATCCACGTTGCGGGAAAATATCATCTTGATGTAAAGATCTGCGGCAAGCTTACTCATCATATCCGGGCTTCGGGAGAAAATACAATCGACAGTGTAAGAGCAGCTATCCTCTCTGTTATCGGCAGAGAAGCCGTAAATCAAGTTTCCTATGATGATATGCCCCCTCTGCCCATCCGTCCTCCGGTTCTCTGTGCAGGATGTCCTCACAGAGCGTCATTCTACGCTGTAAAGCAGGCTATGAAGGGACGCAAGACCATTTTCTGCGGAGATATAGGCTGCTACACTCTGGGAAACGCAAAGCCCCTTGATATGACCGATACATGCCTTTGCATGGGTGCGGGACTTGGCATTGCTCAGGGCGTAGGTCACATTGAACCCGATACCATATGCTTTGCGTTTGTAGGAGATTCAACATTCTTCGCTTCCGCTATAACAGGCGTTGTAAATGCAGTGTATAATCAGGCAGACATGACCCTTGTTGTACTTGATAACTCCACTACAGCCATGACAGGTCATCAGCCCCACCCCGGCACAGGCAGGACTATGATGGGTGAGGTCGTTTCCAAAATAAGCATTGAAGCTGTCCTCCGGGGCATCGGAGTTGAGACTGTTGAGACCGTTGATCCTCTAAGTCACAATGAAGCTGTTGAATGTGTTAAGCGAGTGGCTCTCCTGCCGGGAGTTAAGGCGATTATTTTCAAATCCCCTTGTATTGCAATTACAAAGCCAACTTCAAAAATGGCGGTTGATAATGATAAATGCATCGGCTGTTCCAAGTGCATCAGAGAGATTGGCTGTCCTGCAATTTCTCTCCTTGACAGGAAAGCAGTCATAGATAAGAGCCTGTGTACAGGCTGCGGATTATGCAGCAGCATTTGTCCCGTAAACGCAGTAGGCGGAGGTGAAAGAAATGTCTGATACTATTAATATAGTCCTTTGCGGAGTGGGCGGTCAGGGAACTGTCCTGGCTTCAAAGCTTATTGCCGCTGCGGCAATGGCAAAGGGAATGGAGGTAATGAGTGCGGAGACCATCGGTATGGCTCAGCGTGGAGGAAGCGTTTTCAGTCACGTCCGCATAGGCGGAGAAATACACACTCCCATGATAGCTGCAGGAAAAGCCGATCTGATAATCGGCTTTGAACCGGGAGAAGCAGCAAGGATGCTCCCCTTCCTCAAGCCCCACGGACAGATGATCGTCAGCAGCCGAGGAGTTATGCCTGTGACCGCATCTCTTTCACAGTCAGGCTATGACCCGGATAAGACTCTTGAATGGCTCTCCCGTAAGGTAAGCAGGCTTACTGTTGTTGACACTGACAAGGCATGCAGTGAGCTTGGTTCAGCAAAGGTAATGAATGTCCTTCTTCTTGGAGCAGCTGTTCACAGCGGTGCTCTCGGACTTACAGAGGAGGAGATCGCAGAAGCACTGAAAAAGCGGCTCCCGGAAAAGCTTCACGAGCTTAATTTAAAAGCATTAAGGAAGCACTGAATAAATCTGGTATGCATATTGCGAAGTCAGATTTTTCGTCAGATTGTACCAAAATTTCGCAGGCAGGCTCTTGCCTGTCAAGAAATTTTGGTGCAATATGACGGAAAATATGCAAGCAAGATGCGTGCCAAGCCTTTAGGCGTGGTTTATTCAGTGATTCCTTAACATATACAAGGAAAGGCAGTGTATAAAATGAGAATCACAGAATTGCAGCTCAGTCAGATCAATGACCGCATCGAAGCATTGGTCAAGGCAGGCAGCTTCTACGGAAAGAAGCTTGAAGAAGCAGGCGTCACCCATGTTTCCACTCAGGAGGAATTTGAAAAGCTACCCTTTTCCGAAAAAAAGGATCTCCGTGACGCATATCCTCTGGGACTTATGACAGCACCCGAGGAGGAGATAGTCAGGATACATTCCTCATCGGGAACAACTGGTCTCCCCGTTATCATTCCCTACACAGCAAAGGACGTTGACGACTGGGCGATCATGTTCAAAAGATGCTATGAAACAGCAGGCATCACAAACACCGACAGAATACAGGTCACTCCCGGATATGGCTTATGGACAGCAGGCATCGGTTTCCAGAACGGTGCCGAAAAGCTTGGGGCCATGGTCATCCCCATGGGTCCCGGCAACACGGAAAAGCAGCTTCAGATGATGCAGGATATGCAGTCAACGGTTCTCTGCTCCACATCATCATATGCACTGCTTCTTGCTGAGGAGATCGAAAAGCGTGGCCTCAGAGATAAGATCAGGCTTAAAAAGGGTGTTATCGGCTCCGAAAGATGGGGCGAAAAGATGCGTAAGCGTATTCAGGATGAGCTTGGCATCGAGCTTTATGATATTTACGGTCTCACGGAGATATACGGTCCCGGTATCGGTATCAGCTGCAAATACGATACAGGCATGCACTACTGGGATGACTATATTTACATAGAGATCATCGACCCTGTGACCCTTAAGCCTGTTCCCGACGGTGAGATGGGCGAGATCGTTATCACCACCTTAGTCAAGGAGGGGGCTCCCCTTATCCGTTACCGCACACATGACCTCTCCAGGATAATCCCCGGTGAATGCCCCTGCGGAAGCAAATATCCCCGCCTTGGAACCATCATGGGACGTACAGACGACATGATGAAGATCAAGGGCGTTAATGTATTCCCCAGCCAGATAGAGGAGGTCCTCAAGGAATTCCCCGAGCTGTCCAGCGAATATCAGATAAGGATATCACATCTTGACGGCAAGGACACTATGAGAATATATGTTGAGACAAACGGTTCAGTTGATTTCGCCGAGCTTAGCAAAAGGGTAGCTGATACAGTACGCAGCAGAATAGGCTTCACTCCTCTTGTTAAGGTAGTGGAGATAGGCGTGCTTCCCAGAAGCGAAAAGAAAACAAAAAGAGTAATAGACGAAAGATACGAATAAACAAGAAACCTCCTCTGCAGAGTTGACCGCTCTGCAGAGGAGGTTTTTCATACGATTTTATACTAATAACCATTTGTTCTATGGATAAAGACAGTGGATAGAATGCGTCCTATCAAGGAAAACGACCGCAGGCGGGCTTTTGCCCGGCAAGGGAGTTTGACGCAGAGAGGATGCATTATAGCCGCCGTATTTTATCCATAGGTTAAATGGTTATTAGTATTATTCCTCGGAATTAACGCTCTTTGCAATTTCTTCTATCCTGTCTCTGCATGCCATAAATGCATCTACCACATCCGGGTCAAAATCGGTGTTCCTTCCCTTGCTGATTATCTCAAAGCAGGTGGAAACAGGAAGGGCATCTCTGTAGCATCTCTTTGCCGAAACTGCGTCAAACACATCCGCAACCGCCATGATACGTGCACATAAGGGTATTCTGTCCCCTCCGATGCCATCGGGATATCCTCGTCCGTTCCACTTTTCATGGTGATGATATGCCACCTGATATGCCATCTCCTTATAATCATCATCCATCATATGTCCGAAGGTTTCCGTGATTATCCTGCCTCCTACTTCGGAATGAGTTTTCATTATCTCGTATTCCTCGTCGGTGAGCTTACCGGGCTTGTTCAGTATACTGTCGGGAATGCTTATCTTGCCGATGTCATGCATAGGTGCTGAAAGCTTTAGATTTTCCATGTAATCCTTGGTTATCATATCGGTAAATCTGGGATCCTTACGAAGCTCACCCGCAATTATCTCAGCATAGATAGAAGTCCTGCGGATATGTCCTCCTGTATTGTTATCCTTATTTTCGATAAGGGTAGCAAAACCCATAATCATTTCCTTGTGATACTCGTTCGACTCTTTGACCGTAGGATTCTCCATAAGCAGATATATAGATATAATTATCAGCACATAAGCCAGAGAGCCGAAAAGTGATTCTCCCGAAAGCATCTGCATAGCAGTTATTACCAGCACAGCCGCCATTGCCATGATGAAGCTTGTTTTTTTGTCCTTTTCAAGATAAACACCCTTGCGTAAGAATAAAGCCACGGTAATGATACTGTAAAAACCGATGCACACAAAGCTTGCATAAACAGGGACACCCATAGAATAGTTTGAATATGTTCCTGTTCTGTATTCTATCATCGGCATAGTAAATGCGGTGATCGTTCCCAGTATCCAGGCAGGAAGTGTGTACATGAACCGGATAGATCTTTTCTGAGGCATGGAATCCGTCTCATCAAGCCAATACAGAAAATGAGTGCATATAACGCAGTCCAGCAGCAGCATGAAGATAAAATGAGCAGCATCATTCACAAGCTCGGGGACCGAATCCATATGATTTACCGTATAGGCTGTTATCCCATCAAACACTACTGTAGCTTCACCTATAATAAAAAGCATATCAAACTGCTTATTGCAGAGCTCACGCCCCATACGCTTGTTAAGCTTGTTCCCCTGTTTGATAAACAGTAAACCAACATACATAAGCAGTACCAGACAGGCTATCTGCAGCTTACAAGTATTCAATATCTCCATAATATCCCCCGTTTTTTCCTGATAGATGATTCTCAAGCTAAGAATAGGTACATTAGTATTATACTTCATTTCCCTGCTTTCGTCAACATTTTCAGACAAAAAAACTCCTTTGCGGCAGGCTGAGCCTGCACCCGCTCGTTTCGATACCTTTATTTTGAATTATAGATTGTAGCTCGGTAACTTGATTTTGCTTTGACCGAAATGCTTTTGCTTGTCCTAAATAGTTTTGTTCAAATTAGGCGATTATCATGCACCTAAGGGTGCGAGGGGGGGAACCTATATGAGAGAAGGAACTCAATAAATCCGGCAAAAATCGGCATTTCTTTTCTTGCATAGGAATGAGGCTGCTTTGAAAAATAGAATGCACATTATTTTAGTTTGTGGATAGTATTGTGTCATACTAAAATCCCTTGAAACAGCTAAAGCGTAAAAAAATGAAATTTTACCAAGCAAAAACTCCGACCCCAACAAAAGAAAAAATCCCTGCCCAGCTTGACCAAAGGGGGGATATGAGGTTTAGGGAAAGAGAGTGCAGAGGGAAAACCGCAAGGAGAAAAGGGGGGATGAGGTCGCGTCCTTAGCCTCCCAGCTCCCCCCTTTTCTCCTGAAGGTTGTCCCTTTGCACGGTACCCCATAATCTATACTATTAAGCAATAAGATACTTGACCCAAATAATACTATACATAGCAAAATAACGTTACCGAGCCACTAACCATGAAACAAAAGCACCGTAACGAGAGGGTGCATGATAATCGTCAGATATAAACAATACTATGCTGGGACAAACAAAAGTGACCCGGTAACAGTATTGTACCGTTACCGAGCCACAATGTATAGCATCAATCAAAAGTATCGTAACGTCCGGGTGCAGGGACACCCTGCCCTGCCTCAGCCACCTGTAGAAAAGAAGTAACAGACGTTGAACGGCAGTGCATCATACATTACTTTACACTGTCAAATCCGTGCTGCAGATCGGCAAGGATATCGTCGATATGCTCTGTACCGATAGAAAGTCTTACTGTGTTGGGCTTGATCCCTGCGGAAAGAAGCTCCTCCTCATTCATCTGAGAGTGTGTTGTGGATGCAGGGTGGATAACCAGGGACTTGACATCGGCAACATTTGCAAGAAGTGAGAACAGCTCAAGGCTTTCCGTAAACTTCTTTGCTGTTTCTGCATCGCCCTTTATCTCGAATGTGAAGATAGAAGCGGCACCCTTGGGGAAATACTTGTCATAAAGCTCCTTAGCTCTGCCTGTTGCGAGGGAAGGATGATTTACCTTTTCTACCTGAGGATGGTTTTTAAGGAATTCCACTACCTTAAGAGCATTCTCAACATGACGCTCTACACGGAGTGAAAGTGTTTCAAGACCCTGTAAGAGCAGGAAGGAGTTGAAGGGAGATATGGTTGCTCCCTGATCTCTCATGAGAGTTGTTCGGAGCTTGAGGATATATGCAAGATTGCCGCATGCCTCTGTGAATACAACCCCGTGATATGATGGATTAGGCTTTGAAAGTCCGGGGAACTTATCGTTCTGAGCCCAGTCAAATTTGCCTGAATCAATTACAACACCGCCCATTACCGTACCATGTCCGCCTATGAACTTGGTTGCGGAGTGTACAACGATATCTGCACCATACTCAATAGGTCTGAGCAGGTATGGTGTTGCAAATGTACTGTCAACGATAAAGGGGATCCCATGCTTGTGTGCAATGGCAGAGATCGCTTCAAGGTCGATAACATCGGAATTGGGATTGCCAAGTGTTTCGGCATATATCAGCTTTGTGTTAGGCTGAATAGCCTTCTCGAAATTCTCGGGGTCGGCAGGGTCAACAAAGGTTGTGGAAAGTCCCTGCTCTTTAAGTGTGTTTGCGAAAAGATTGTATGTACCGCCGTAAAGGTTAGTGGATGATACGATATGATCCCCTGCAACAGCTATATTCTGGATAGCATAGGAGATAGCTGCGGAGCCTGATGCTGTTGCAAGAGCTGCCGCACCTCCCTCAAGAGCTGCTATTCTCTTTTCAAACACATCGGAGGTAGGGTTCATAAGTCTTGTATATATGTTGCCTCCCTCTGTTAGACCGAATCTGCCTGCAGCCTGTGCGGAATCCTTGAACACATAGGATGTGGTTGCATAAATAGGCACTGCTCTTGCATCTGTAGCAGGATCGGGGGTTTCCTGTCCAACGTGGAGCTGTAATGTTTCAAATTTATAATTACTCATAGCACTCATTCTCATTTCTGTATTATTTTTGTTTGATTATCGGTGTATATTCAGCTTAATCAAACATCGCTGTTGAAAGGTATCGTTCACCTGTATCGGGGAGAAGTGCGACAATTACCTTGCCCTTATTCTCGGGACGCTTTGCAAGCTCCTTAGCTGCCCATAACGCAGCACCTGAGGATATTCCCACAAGAATGCCCTCTTTCTTTGCTACTTCTCTGCCTGATGCAAATGCATCTTCGTTATCCACCTGAATGATCTCATCATATATCTTTGTATCAAGTGTTTCGGGAACAAATCCTGCACCTATACCCTGTATCTTATGGCTGCCGGCCTTACCCTCGGAAAGCACGGGAGAACCCTTAGGCTCAACTGCAACTACCTTTATGCCGGGATTCTTTGATTTCAGATATCTGCCTGTTCCGCTGATAGTTCCGCCTGTTCCGACACCTGCAACGAAGATATCTGCCTTGCCTTCCGTATCCTCCCAGATCTCAATACCTGTGGAATTAAAGTGTGCCTCGGGATTTGAGGGATTTGTGAACTGGGATGGGATAAAGCTTCCGGGGATCTCCTCCGCAAGCTCGTTCGCCTTAGCAATAGCACCCTTCATTCCTGCCGAACCGGGTGTAAGTACAAGCTCTGCACCGTAAGCCTGCATGAGCTTTCTTCTCTCGATGCTCATTGTCTCGGGCATTGCAATGATAACACGGTATCCCTTTGATGCACCTATGGCTGCGATTCCTATACCTGTGTTGCCGCTGGTAGGCTCGATGATAACGCTGCCCTCTTTGAGAATTCCCTTTGCTTCGGCATCCTCTATCATAGCCTTGGCTATTCTGTCCTTTACAGAGCCGGCAGGATTGAAGTATTCAAGCTTGGCAAGGATAGTTGCCTGAAGCTCATATTCCTTCTCAATGTTTTCCAGCTCCATCAGAGGAGTCCTTCCTACAAGATCAGCTACCTTATGATAAATATTCATAACAAAAACCTCCTGACTATACTATGGTTTAGTATTCCTATTTGTTTGGTATGATTTGATTATAGCACGTTATACCTATCTTGTCAATAGGTTTTGTAAATTTTACAAAAAATTTTTTCAGTTAACCCCGGATTTATCGTTCACCTGTTTTGATAAAACAGATGAGTTTCTCCAGATCGTCAAATTCATCATAGTCACCGATGATTCCATCTCGATGATACACAATGCCTGCCTGCTCATTGCGTTCCAGACAGTCCAGCAGTTCATCAAGACCGTATCTTCGGACAAATTCTGCAAAAGCCCTCGGTTTGATTTTATCCGCATATAACCCTTTGCGGCAGCCTTCAGGTTCGCACTCATAGCAGCCGTTCAGATCTTTTTCAATTGAACATTTCCTGTTCACACACCACTGTGCGTCCTTGCACCACGAAAGCTCCATAAATCCGTCCCGTTTACATCCTTTGCATTCAACATTCTCGGAGCATAAGCAGCAAGCCAATCCGCAACGTGCAATTCCAAGTTCTCGTTTCATTATTATCACCTCAAAAAAACCGATCTGTCAGAATGTCACCCCGTCATAGGATATTGAAGCTATTTTCCGGAGTCCGTCAGACAAAACAATATCAAGCTTCATCTCACATTCACCGCCGTAATTATCAAATTTCGTAACTGCAGTAAAGCTTTGGTCATCATGAACGGTGATCGAGATACTCGGCTCTCCGTTCTCCATGATCCAGGTATATCCGCAGCCCATGGCGGTAACATAGCCGTACAGCCCTCCATCAGCATCAATATAATAAGGCTGTTCACCGCCTAAAATGTGTGAATATCTGTTCCGGATAAGCTCCTCGGAAAGATTATCCTCCATATACTGCTTCAGGTCAGCTGTGTTTTCGAACTGCGACTGTACCCTTGCATACTGCCTGCCGCCGACCTCTATAGTGTCGTTTTCGTCCTTAGGTATATTTCCGCCGCCGATACAGTCAATATAGTCAAGTACGCCCATAAGTCTGCTTGTTTCGGAAACAAGCTCTTCCGTTATGTCTATGTTTACTTCCTCATCGGAGGATGAGCCTGTCTGAACTGCTTCCGCCTCGGCTTCCCCTTCGGCAGTCTCCCCCTGCTGTCCCTGGGGGGCTTCCGTAAGCATATCCGTCTTTTCTTCAACTGTAATAAGGGATATTTCCGTTGAATGGGGAGTATCCTCGCTGTTAGAACAAGCTGTGAGTGCCGCACACATTGCTAAAATAACAATTGCTTTTGTTCCTCGCATTTTCTTCCGTCCTTTCTGTGATTTGCTGAGCAATAAGCTGCAGCCTATAAATAAGCTTATTTTTCAAAATCTATCCTAACCAGTTTTTTTCCGTTGGGAAGAATATGCTCTGCAGTTCTGACTGCATGATAATCTATTCGAAGCATGACCTGCTCCAATGTCTCCTCATCTATCTGATGATGTATGGTCTCCAATCCGTCAAACACATGGAGATAAGGCGATTCAGACACCCAGCTGTCCTCTGTATTGATCTGGATTATACATGAAACATACTTCGGCTCTGCCTGTCTGACCGCTTCCCGGAAATGCTCATATCCTATATACTCAATGAGCAGGTCTGCAATGACCAGATCTGCTTTGGGAAGCTTATCCGCTTCCGATGTCAGGTCAATACACAGACATTCCAGCAGTCCATTCAGCTCAGGATACCTTTGAACGGTCTCCCGCAGATAGGAGGGATTGACATCAACTCCATATACTTTTTCAAAGCTTCCTCTCCTGATATGCTCAAGTCCGTTACCCCCGGCAATTCCAAGTATCATTACGCCGGACACAGGATATTCGTCAAGCTGAGCCTTCATCATTTCATTCAGAGCCTGCAGCTGCATAACAGAATCAAGCTTCATATGATCCTCATAATCGGTTAAGGATATCTCTTCCCAGGGATTATTCATTTTCTTACCTCATTTTTTCCTGACCCTCAGAGAGGGATATCAGGCTGTGACTTTACTCATTACCTCCTTGATAATACCACTGTCTTGCAGTAATGTCAAGTATGTTTCCCGTTTTTATCAAATAACTGTTTTCCGGCTGTAATATCAGGATTGTAATTCATATGGAGATGTGGTATAATGTATTCATCAAAACAAGAAACCGGGGTGAAAATATGTCGTCAGCCACACATCCTGATACACGTATTCTGGGCTGCAAAACAAAAGCTCCCCTGAGCTTTTCGGTCTGCGGACAGCTTATCAGTCCCTCGGGATTTGTACATCACCGCCGCTGCTTCGGCGAAAACGTCCTCATTATGATAACCGAGGGGACACTTTATATTACCGCAAATAATGTTGAACACACCCTTACAGCAGGGCATTATATTCTCCTCAAAGCATGGGAGGAGCATTTCGGACACCGTTCCTCAGAGGGGAAATTATCCTATCTGTGGGCACACTTTCGGTCGGATACCGGCTTTGATACTGTGACCCGTGAGGACGGTGAGTATACATATCTTCTCCCCGAAGCATCAGTTCTGTCCCATTCGGGACGAACAGCCCAGCTTTTCCATCAGCTCATGGATATGTCTCTTGAAGAAAAGCTGTACACTCAGAATATGTCCGACTATGCAATGAGCCTGCTCCTTATGGAAATATCCCGGGAATACTTCCGCTTTGGGGATAATTCAGACAAGCTTCCTTTGGCTGTTATATCGGCAAGAGAATGGATAAAAAATCACTATTATCTCCCCTTTGATGTTACCGAGCTTGCGGACGCCGTTGGGTATAGTGCGGATTATCTTTCTTCTCTGTTTAAACGCAGCATTGGAATATCTATCGTTCGCTATACAAATCAGCTGCGTATAAAAACAGCAAAAACGCTGCTTTCCAACTATGATATTACAATAAAAGAAGCCGCATTTTCCTGCGGCTTCTCGGATGAAAAATATTTTATGAAGGTTTTCAAGCAGCTTGAGGGAATAACTCCCTCAGAGTATAAAAATTCCTTCGGGCGAAAGAATATCAACTGAGATTTTTCTTTGTAAAATATACTGTATATTGCTCGTCGGTTATATCATACAGCGGAACAAGATCGAAATTTTCCGGCTGATCAACAGTACGGTAAACACTCTGCTGCCACGGAAATGTGCTGTATGTATGCTCGGTGGTATATGTGAGAGCACTTTCGGGTGCATTGTCCTTCATGTATATTCCGCAGTCCTTATCGCAAAGTCCCGCAAGAACAACGGGTCCCTCCGCAAATGCCGTGAGCCGGGGCATATCGGGCAGAGAAGATGTTGTCAGCGCCGCAAGGAAATAGAGATTTATTGTATCATTTCCCCAGGTACGGTCTATATCAAAATAACCATTTTTGGCAGCAACGTTTTTGATCTCCTCGCCGTTTACGAAAATCACCGTCTTGCCGCATACCCATTCGGGAATACGCAGTGACAAAATGAATCTTTCGGGTTTGTCCGCCTTGACATTCAGCTTGATATACCAGCGTGACATTCTGCTGTCATCATGCTCATCAAAGGAAGCACCGTCATTGTAATACTTCATATCCACACTCTGAGTTACTGTAACATTTTCGCTGTGTCTGTACTCTGTGTTTATGTACTGTCCCACAATAAGACGGTTAGCATTGCTGTCCTCATAAAAGCAGAGCTGCGGATAAATGGTGTGAGCCTGTACCGTTGTGCCGTGACAGCACCAGAAATCGTGGGTCTTGCTGCCCCATTTTTTCACGCTGCCGGGCTTCATGGGCAGGAAATATGCAGGCATTCCCGTGAATTTATTCTGCTGGGCAAGAAAACCATTGTATAGATTTTTTTCAATATAGTCAAGGTATTCGGTATCACCCGTAAAGCGGAAGAGGTAGTCCGCAAGGCGAACCATATTGTAAACGGTGCAGAATTCCTGAGTACGCTCGCCGATGAACATACCCAGCTTGTGAGGAGGTATCCAGTACTCGCCTGAGTTCTGACCTCCCGTACAAAAGGCTTCCCTGTCTGTGACAGCACATTTCCAGAAGCTTTTCACAAGCTCAAGCCATTTTTCATCCCCTGTGACCTCATACATTTTAGCAGCACCATGTGCCCATGGAATACTTGCATTTGCGTGGCAGTTTGATAACGGATCGCCGACCTCGGCAAGCTTTTTAAAAATAGACGGGTGTGAATATCTTTCCGCAAGGGTGAGATATTTTTCGTTTCCGGTAAGCTGATACAGACCTGCCCATACCTCCAGCATCCCTCCCTCTTCGCCGCTGTAAACGGCGTGTGGGTTTTTGCTCTGCATATCCGCAGTCCACTCCAGATACCAGTCTGCGGCATTGCTTAAAATATCAAGTGCCTTTTCATTTTTTGCATACTCAGCACTGTGATAAAGTCCCAACAGAGTCTTGTGCAGGGTGTACTGGGGCGACCAGATATACTCGTTTTTTTCAAGCTTTTCAAAATATTTCTCGGGAACAGAGCCTATCCATCTTCCGCCGTTGAGCTTCTGACAGCGTTCAAGCTCGTCGATGATAATATCAAGCTTTGCTTTCAGCTCACGATCGTTGTTCTGTGCAATGAGCATTGATGCGGCAGACAGCCAGTGCCCGAGGAAATGTCCTCTCAGCTGACAGGTGGGCGATTCCCAGCCAAGGTGCATTCCACAAACATCTCTGTCGGTGCGTATGCCTGCTTCAAGGTAGAAATTCTGAAGCAAATCTTCGGTTTTCAGCTCCATAAGATACGCCCTGTTCACATCGGCACGCTCCTTGAAAAGTCCCGGAAGAAGATGTGCATTTTCAATATTTATCTGTTTTGGCATAGTATTTACCTCCGAATGATTATCTGGAAATATTATAGCACACCATGCTCCGTTTGTAAGTAGACAAAGGGGGCGAAAAGGTGGAAAATTCTTTGATCATTTTATGCAGGCTGTCCCGGGAAAACAGTGTCATCCGTCGGTTACTCAGGCATAGATATCATATCGCCTGTGACCTGCATACCGTCAATGCTGTATTCACCCGAAGCTATAGTTATCCTTGCTGTGTGAGCACCCTTTTCAAGTCCGTCAAAGCGGCAGGATATCTCACGTGCACCTGTCTTATACACATTCTTTGTTACACGATCACCTCCGTCGATCTCAACGGAAAGAACTGCATCCCCATCTGTTTCGCCTGTAAGTGCAAATCCTGTGCCATAAAAGCTTACCGTTACAGCTGAACCTGCCTGACCCTTGGATATGGTCCTCTTGTAATTTCTGTAACTGCTCATGATGTTATGCTCCCACTCGCCGTGATATTCAAAAGATGAGTCGGAGTTATCATAGCGGGTTATATATGTATCCCCACCGCCCACAGGCTCGATAAGGAGATCATGAAAGCTGTTTTTGTTATATGAGCTGTACAGTGCCGCTCTTCCCGCACCTATGAGTGCTTCGGCTCCGGAGATGTATTCGGCTGCCTTTTCTCCGTCGATGTATGCACATATTACGTTGTCTGCTGCTGTTATCTTTATAGTATGAACAGCTGCTCTGTCAAAGCCGGCAATGCTTCCCTCAGCCTTTATTTCCGCTCTGGCATTGAGCTTCCAGCTGCCGTCCTCAAAAAGCCGGAGCCGGTAGCCGTCCTCTCCGATGCAGGCAAGGGTGTATCTGAGTCCCACACCCACATAATTACTTGAAGGCTCGTGGGACGGGTCAAGCTTAACAGCTGCCGACACACTGTAATTATACCATCTGTCATCTCCGAGACAGGTCACAGGGGCGGGAGTTGCACCCCATTCATCCGCCTTGGTTTCCGGAGTTATCTGCTGCACAAGCACATTTCCCTCCGGAGTGGCTTCGATCTCAAAGGCTCCGCCCTGATCTGTGGTGTATCTTGGAGCATATCCTCTGGAGGAAAGGTGATATGCGGGATAATCGGTATATTCAAAATCATCCGAATAGGGCAGCTCAAGCACAGTTCTTTCCGGTGCGTCAGCGTTTGAATACTCTGCCACTGCAGGTGTGACCGTTGACACCGTAACGATAGAATAGGGCTTCACAGTGATATGATAACAGTAAGCTCCGTCCTTTTCTGCGGGAGTAATATCCGATATTTTCCTGAAATAATTCTCGTCATAGCTGCCGCTGTCGGGACCTCTTGTTTCCCATACGCTCACATCTGCCGATGCCTTTTCCAGTTCTGTTACCTTAATAGAGTATTCCTTTGGCTCCGATGAACTGTTTACAATAACCGTGCTGTAATCACCCGTACCCATATCCGCAGCGGTCATATAGCTGTAAACTGCGTCAACTATTGCATGCCCGTCACCGCCTGTTTTTCCGTCGAAGAAGCAGGCAGAGTCAGCAAATGTCCATCCCTTTTTAATGAACTGTGAAAAATGCAGGGACATATAAAACCCGCTGTCAAGCATATAATGTCCGCTCCAGGGGTCGCAGGCGGAGATCAGCTGCTTCTGACAGTAACAAACACCGTCATAATATGCGGCAATAACAGGCTGATATTCATAAAGAGTCATGCCTCCGCGGGCATACATTCCGATTATTCTGTTTGCTATATCCAGGGTACCGTTGATACCGGATAATCCCGAGCCTGTTCCGTCTATCCTGTATGTTCCCTGAGCATAGCACATAGGTGCACTTGCCTCGCTGAACCACAGCTCCTTGCTGCCTTCCCTTGCCAGCTTCTGTGCAGCGGGGGTAGATGTGCATGTGTAGTGGCTTCCCACAACATCAACAGCATCCATCAGCTCCTTGTCATTACTCATCAGATCAGCGAAATGCCACGAGCCTTCCTCGTCAGCACCCACAATTTTTATCTTGGAATAATCATAGGGACAGTCCCTTTCTCTTTTCAGATGTGCCGACAGATATTTCACCCATTCGGCGTCAATTGCTCTTTCGTTGCGGACGGAGCTTACATAGTCAAATACAAGTCCGTATGTTTCATATGCCCCATCAAGAGTTTCCTTGTACCATCTGTATCTTGCCGCATAAACATCTTCGGAATCCGGCACCCACCTTGGCTCGCTCCACCACAGCATATCAAGGGTAAGTTCCGGATTCACCTTCTTAGCATCAGCAGCAAGCTGAAAGCCTGCTCCTCGTGTAACGTCCGCTTTTTCATCGGCATAACGCTTTACCGCGGGTTCCGTTCCGGAGGAGGAATTAATGTCCGAGCCCATTTCCAGCTTGAGATGATTCACACCGATACCCCCTTCTCCGAAGGTATACTCAAGGAGCTTCCAATATACTTCCGGATGCTCAGCCTTATAATCCAGCAAGAGGCGTGAAGAATTATTTCCGCTTACCATTCCCGCACCACGGTACAGCATATTCTCCCTTGTATTCAGACCTGCACGGTCAATTACGATCTCTCTCATTTTCACATTCTCCTCAGCATGAAACCGACGGAACTGTAAACCCGCCGATCATTTATTCTACATCTGATTATATTCCTGCAGAATGCACGGGTCAATATAAAATATTTTGCATATTATTAAGATTTTAGCACAGGCACAGCCTGCCTGCTTACAATACGCCCGATTTACGGTATTCTCTCGGTGAAACGCCCTCCGATCTGCGGAAAACCATGCTGAAATAATTTCTGTCGGGATAGCCCACCATTTCCCCTATTTTCCCTATTTCAAGCCCGGTGTTTGAAAGAAGTGCCTTCGCTTCAGATATACGCCGTCCTGCAAGGTATTCCAAAGGTCTCATGGAGGTTTCCGCCTTGAACACCCGGCAGAAATGCTGCACCGATACTCCCGACAGTCCTGCAAGGGTCTCAACGGCTATATCCTGCATATAGTTTTTGTCGATATACATAATAGCTTCCCCGACGATCCTGCTTTTTCCCGTTCTTTCCTTTGAGGGGAGAAGCATTGCCTCACGCATGGCAAGTATGTACTCATAAACCGGCACAGACGCATTTTCTCCGCCGTTTATTGGGTCCTCGGCGGCGGAATATATCCTGCGGAATATCTTTTCGCAGCGTGATGTATCGCATAAGGGAGCATAGGCAAAGCCGTTAAAGCCCATATTTCTGACAAGCTCATCCGCATATTCCCCACGGAACACCAGCCAGTATGTCTCCCATTTCTCATTCAGCGGATAATACTCGTGAGGCTTTCCCGGAGCAAGATAGAATACAGAACCCTTTTCCTGACGGTATTCCTTCCCATCAACATACAGCATTCCCGTTCCCGATGAGGTAAAAAGAAACTGATGAGAGTAAAGCCCCGTATTCCGGACAACATGGCACTCCGGGTCAGATATCCCTATACCGGTGAGATAAAAGGGCAGCTCTGTCTGTTTTCCGATAACGGGATAGATCACTTTCGTCATATGATAGTCCCCTGTCGTTTTTATTGATACTCATGATATTTGTATAAGCTGGTATAAGTTTAGCACATATTTTGTCCGAATGCAACAATAAACTATTGAGTAAAACAGAAAAAAGTGAACTGATCATTGACATTTTTTGCAAAAAGGAGTATAATGTTCTATGAATAAGTCAATTACAGCACTGACTGCTATGAAGATCAGGCTTTCGCTTCCGCGCGACGGATAATAAAGACAATTGATGACGATAAAAAGGGAGAATTGAAATGGAAAATACTGCTTTTTACGATGGCATTCTAAACTTTTTTGAGCAATTGAATGAAAAAGCACATAATATGGATGATACAGTTGACAATATAAATTCAGCTCTGCAGACTGCGGCAAAGGATATCAGGCTGGCAAGAGCAAGGATGTCCTTAAGTATTCCACCAAGCAGCTTTGAACCTAACGGCGATGAGAAAACCGGAGAATATGTTTTTCTCTCAGAGGACTATGCTCCCGAGGGTGCTGTTGAAAGGAATTTTACTACAAGCTTGGGAGGAACGGTCACTATTTCGCTTTTCCCCGTCAAGGGAGCTGAATGGAACGACAGGGAAAAAGCTGCAATAAGAAATATCGCAAAGAACTGCTACATAATAGGCGGAAAAGCCAGAGCCTTAGGACTTGTAGATAAATGCACCTATACAGACCGCATGACAGGTGTGGATAACACCGATGGATTCATGAGATACGGCGGTATGCTTACAGCAACAGGAAGGCTCCCCGAATATGCATCCGTATATATTAATATCAAGAACTTTAAATTTGTTAATAAGCAGTTCGGCAGCAGCCAGGGCGATACGGTGCTGAGAAGATTCTCCCAGGCAATGAGCGGATTTGTGGGAGAGGACGGCAGGTTTGCACGGCTGGGCGGCGATAATTTCATGATCCTTATCAAAAAGCAGAGACTTAAGGAATTTCTGAAATATGCGGATGAGATCACATTTGATATGGGTGACGGCAGCGAGATGCTTCCCTATGATGTCAAGCTCCGTTTGGGGGTTTATGAGGCTTCCGATGGGGATACTATGTCCGATATTATGAATAAAACCTCCATAGCATACAACTCGGCAAGGCTTGACGAAAAGAAGGACGTTGTATTCTTTTCTCCCGTACTTCTGGAGTACGCACTTCACCGTAAGGAGATATCTACCCTGTTCCCCAAGGCGGTAGAAAACGGTGAATTCGTGGTATATTACCAGCCTAAGATACGTCTTTCCGACAACAAGCTCTGCGGCTGCGAAGCTCTTTGCAGATGGATACGCAACGGAAATATAGTTCCGCCTATGGATTTCATCCCTGTTCTTGAAAGCGAAGGCTCCATATGCAAGCTTGATTTCTACGTTTTTGAAGCTGTCTGTGCAGATCTGAAGCAGTGGATTGAGCTGGGCATTGAGCCTGTGAGAGTATCGGTGAATTTTTCAAAGCGTCATCTTCATAATAAGATGCTTGCCGATCAGATACTGGGAATAATCAAAAAATATGAGATAGACAGCAAATACATTGAAGTTGAGCTTACAGAAATGACAAGTGCCGAAGATTTTAATGCTATGAGCATTTTCGTTGACAAAATGAAGAGTAACGGCGTTATCACATCTATTGACGATTTCGGAACGGGCTATTCGTCCCTTAATCTTCTTAAAGATCTCAATGTGGACGTTATTAAGCTTGACAGATCCTTCTTCACCAATATTGACAATTCCTACAGTGATGTTTCCACGGACAGGATCGTAGTCAAGAACATTGTGAACATGGTTAATGAGCTGAAAATGGAAGCGATCTCAGAGGGTGTTGAAACACCTACACAGGCTGATTTCCTCCGTGAAACACACTGCAGCATGGCACAGGGCTTCCTGTTTGACCGTCCCCTCCCCAAGGATGAGTTTGAGAAAAGACTTCGGGACAAGGAGTTTTATAAGGACAGGGGATAAACTGATAAAACCGAAGCTCCGAGGACTGTAACAGCCTTGGAAGCTTCGGTTTTTGATATACATCTTTATACTAATAGGAACAAACCCGCAGGGGGATTACCCTGTCAATGAAGCTTGACGCAGAGTGGGCGTATTATAGCCGCCGTATTTTTTCCATAGGTAAAATGGTTATTAGTCAGACCTTTTGACCATTGCATATGTGACAATACCATTATCATCAAAACTATAGTAGGTTGTAAAGCCGTTTTCCTTCATTATCAGCATAAGCTCTCCCGTCATTTCTTCATCTATTTCTGCATCATCCGAACTGTATTTTCCGTTTGTCAATGCACTGAACTCGTCAATGCTCGTTTCTCCGACTCTTATGTTATATTTCAGCGAACCGCCTTCAACTGCCTGAATTGCATAGATAGTTCCATCGGGAATGACCGATTCCGAATTCCAGTTATAATCGACCCAGAAGACAAATGGCACACCATCAAAACAGATACCTGCGGAATTGATGACCTCGATAGAATAATTATTGCCATATTTCAAAAAGAGATCGTCCGGGGTAAGAAGAAGCTCTGCAGATATATCTTCATAAGCTTCATCTGCCGTATCGGTTTCGGGTACAGGTTCTGCAGCTTCCGATACCTGTGCTTCTGTGATATTTTCTGTTGTTTCCTCAGTCTGTTCGGAATATGCTTCTTCCGCTTCGGTTGTTTCTTCGGTCTCACTTGATGCTTCTGTTTCGGTGGTTTCCGATATCACAGCCTCATCGGTGTCGGCATTGTCATCACTTACAGTTGTTTCCTCACTCACTGCTTCAACCGGTTGAATGGGAGGAAGCTCCGTTTCGGCAGGTGCATTATTACCGCACGCTGTCATACAAACTATAAAAGCTGAGATCGCAAGTATTTTTCTATAACCTCTGAATCTTTCCGCTGCCATATTTAAGTACCTCCGGCAAAAAATATTTCCTTATTTCATATCGGCGGAAAATGTTAATTCTTTAGGGATAAAGAGGCTTATTTTCTTCTGTCAGATTCTGCAGCGGTACAATTATTGCTGACCTTTTCGAGTTTAACTTCCATTGCAGCAGGCTCCCCGTTTCAATTCAAATCATGGAGTGTTGACAGCACCGAAAAAAATACATTCGTCATATCATATTCTGACGATTAACACTTAAAGCCTGACTTTTTTAAAACATTACAAAGGATGATTATTTTATGTCAGAAACGATCGTAAAAATTGAAAATCTTGTAAAACGATACAAGGATCTTACAGCACTTGACCACCTCAGCCTTGAAATAAAGCAGGGGGAGGTATTCGGTCTTCTTGGTCCGAATGGTTCCGGCAAAAGCACAACCATAAACTGCCTGCTTTCTCTTCTTGCCTTTGACGAGGGCAGCATAGAAATATTCGGACAAAAAATGGCTCCCGATAATTACGAGGCAAAACGCAACATCGGTATCATTATGCAGAACGTCGCAGTGTTTGATGAGCTTACTGTCATCGAAAACATCGACTATTTCTGCGGTCTTTACATAAAGAACAAGGAAGAACGCAAAAAGTGCGTACAGGACGCAATAAGCTTCACCGAGCTTCAGGATTTCATTCATTTCTATCCTAAAAAGCTCTCGGGCGGTCTGCTCAGACGTCTTAACATTGCCTGCGGAATCGCACACAAGCCCAAGCTTATCATACTTGACGAGCCCACAGTTGCGGTTGATCCTCAAAGCCGCAACAAGATTCTTGAGGGCATCCGGAAGCTCAACGAGGACGGTGCTACAATAATCTACACATCCCATTACATGGAAGAGGTGGAGCAGATTTGCACGCGGATCGCCATTATGGACAAGGGAAAGAAAATCGCTGAGGGCACCAAGGACGAACTGAAAAAGATGATAAAGAACACGGAAACTGTGTACATTGAGATCCCCGCTGTTCCCGAAGATATCCTTCAAAAGCTCAATGCTCTCCCCCACGTTTACAGTGTCTCCTTCAATGACGGCAAGCTTGAAGTGAAATGCTCCGGAGGAAAGCACAACTTTATCAGGATACTGAACATTTTTCAGGAAAACGATCTCCATTTCGGCAGAGTGTTCTCCGAGCTTCCCACGCTGAATGACGTATTCCTTGAGATAACGGGCAAGGCTCTGAGAGATTCGGACTGATGGAAAGGAGAATGGAAAATGTTCCTGCATAATCTGAAGTACGAATTTCTGCAGAATATTCGTGCGAAGTCACTTATTCTGTGGCTTATCCTTTTTCCAATAGTTCTCGGTACATTTTTTAAGATAGCCTTTTCGGGCATTTATGAGACCACGACCCTTTTTGCTGCAGTACCCGTTGCAATTGTGGAAACAGGTGACAATACGGTTTTCAGAGAAGTCATGAATGCACTTTCTCAGAGCGATACAGCACTTTTTGAGGCGAAATATACCGATGAAGAGGCTGCTATGCAGCTCCTTGAAGCAAAAGAGATCTCGGGTATCCTCTATATTTCCGACGGAGAGCTTTCCATTACCGTATCATCTGCCGAAGGAAGCAGCTCTGCAGAAAGCATACGTCAGACAATAATCAAATCCTTCGGAGAGCAGTACAGAGCATACCGAAAGATCATTGAAGATACCATTGACTCTTCTCCGGAAAAGCTTCCCAATGTAGTGGCTGCACTTTCAGAAAGCATAAATTGCAACGAAAATATCCCCCTGACAAGCGGTAATCACGACAATATGCTTTCCTACTATTACAATCTTATAGCAATGGTCGCACTTCTCGGCTCAGATCTGGGACTGAGCATCGCTGTTTCAAGCCAGGGAAACCTTTCGGCTATCGGTGCACGAAAATGCTGCTCCCCTACAAAAAAGCTTGTAACAATACTTTCATCCATGATTGGCTGTATTGCCGTTCAGACTGTATGTATAGTGATAACAGTGACCTTCCTTGCTTTCGTGCTGAAGATCGATTTCGGCAGCAAGCTTCACATGGTTTATCTTGCAGGCTCGGTGGGCGGAATGATGGGTGTATCCTTAGGCTTTGCTGTCGGCTCCATCGGCAGACTGGGAACAAGTGCCAAGAGTGCCATAGTAACAGCCTTTTCTCTCATATGCTGCTTCTTCAGCGGGCTTATGGTGGGAAACATGAAAGCAGTTGTGAGCACTTATGCTCCATGGTTCAACGAGATAAATCCCGCTGCTGTAATGTCCGACTCACTTTACTGCCTGAATTTTTACGACGACTATACACGTTTTACACAGAAAATCGTTACCATGCTTATCATGACCGTGATCTTTACCGCTATCGGATTCTTCCTTACAAGGAGGCGTAAGTATGCAAGTCTTTAAAGCCTTCATGAAAATCACAAAGAAAAATATCCCAATGGCACTTATCTATATCGGATTATTCCTGGTGCTGCTGACTTTTTTTGTGGACAGCAATGTGGAAAACAATAACTTTGAAGCCGCTCGCCTCAGCGTAAGCGTAATTGATATGGATAACTCCGACGCAAGCAGAGCACTTACCCAATTTATCGGAAAGAATCACGATCTGGTCGAGATAGAAAACGATAAGGACATAATTCTTGATGCACTTTACTACGAAAGAACAGATTATATTCTCAACATCAGGGAGGGCTATTCCGAGAAGATCTCAAAGGGTGAAACTGACGAGCTTTTCACCAACTACAAAATACCCGACAGCTACACAGGCGTTTTCGTTGACACCCTTGTAGGTCAGTACATTTCCACTCTTTCGGCGTACATTGCGGGAGGAAACAGCCTTGAGGAGGCTATAACAAAGACTGAAAATCTGCTTTCAGAGGAGGTCCCCATCACCGTTAAAAGCTTTTCGGAGGGGAAAAACGGCACTGCGGATTATCCTATTGATCTGGCGTATTATTTTCAGTTTATGTCGTACATTATCCTAAGCGTACTTATTACGCTGCTCTCAACGGTCATTCTCACAATGAATAAAAAAGAGGTTCGCAGCAGAACAAACTGCTCATGCATAACAGTTGCCTCCCAGACCTCTCAGATCATCCTCGGCAGTGCAGTTCTCGTAGCTGCAGTATGGGTGATATTCATTGCGGCAGCATTCATCGTAAACGGAGGTACATTTACAGAGAAATGCCTCCTTGCAGTATTAAACAGCTTTGTGTTTACCATCGTTTCTGCGGGGATCGCCATACTCATTGCGGCTCTCGCACCCAGATCCGATTCGATAAATGTTATCTCAAACATCGTTGCTCTCGGAATGAGCTTTCTCTGCGGCGTATTTGTTGACCAGAGCCTGCTTGGTGAGAGTGTTCTGTCGGCAGCAAGATTTCTTCCCGCATATTGGTACATCAGAGCAAACAATATGCTTTCGGGTCTTTCCGAGGAAGTATTCAGCATGAACAGCTTTATGTCCTGTATTGGCATTGAAGCAATTTTTGCAGCAGCTTTGTTTGCGGTAATAATCCTTATCTACAAGGTCAAGCATAACGCACAGTAAAACCATTTCTGCTTTTCACATAAAAAGAGCAATGATTTAAAAGTGCACCACAGTTGATCGGCTTTTTACAGACTATTTTCATAGGAGCATTGGCAACGATTTGAAAAGCCATTTTTGTGCTGAGCGATACTGCAGGCGTATTTTGACTTCCGATATCAAGCGTTTCCTCAGACAGCCTTGATGAAACCGGCATCTATGATGCACCGGACGTTGAAGGTCACTAATACTAATAACCATTACGGTCTGTTTCCATATTTCTTGGCAGGAAAATATTGAGAAGTATTGCAGTTACAAAAACCACAGCAACACAGTTCTCCGCAAATACCGTTTTCACCATATCGGGGAATATACTGAACATCTCAGGGCACTGTGTAAAACCAAGTCCTACGCTGAGGGATAAAGCTGCAATGGTAATATTTCTCTGTGTAAATCCGCATTTACCTATCATCTGAAGTCCGCTTACCACGATGGTGCCGAACATCATAATTGTACAGCCGCCGAGAACAGCATTGGGAAGCGTCGCAAGAAGAGCTCCGATCGCAGGAAAAAAGCCTGCAAGCACCATGATACCTGCACCTGTGGCTATGGCATAACGGTTAACAACCTTTGTCATAGCTACAAGTCCTACATTCTGGCTGAATGATGTAATGGGCATACATCCGAAAAGTGAAGATATCGAGCTGACAAAACCATCACACGCAATGGAACCTGCTGTTTCCTTCTCGGTAACATCTCTGCCAAGTCCGGATGAAGCAAGAGCAGATGTATCGCCGATGGTTTCCGTGGCAGATACAAGGAAGATAAGAATAAACCCGATTATTGCACTTGCATTGAATTCGAGCTTAAAAGGAAGGAGATGAGGAAGTGCGATTATCTGCACATCATTAAACGCCGAAAAATCCACCATACCCATGAACAATGCAAGTATATATCCCAGAACAAGTCCGAACAATACCGAAAGCTGTTTCAGGTAGCCTTTGGCAAATATGTTGAATATCAGACAGCCTGCAAGAGTGACCGTTCCAAGTATCCAGTTCTGAGCCGAACCGAAATCCTCAGCCCCCGTTCCGCCGCCGAATGATGCCGCTCCCACAGAAAGCAGGGAAAAACCGATAGCAGTTACTACGGTAGCTGCCACGATAGGAGCAACTATCTTTATCCAGTATTTTGCAAACAAGCCGAGTATTCCTTCCACAATACCGCCTATAAGGACTGCTCCCAATATTGTCCCATAACCGTACTGTGAACCGATCACGCAGGCGAGCGATACAAATGTAAAACTGATGCCCATTACTATCGGCAGCTTTGAACCTACCCGCCAGATCGGGAACAGCTGAATGAACGTACCTATCCCGGCGATTATCATTGCACTCTGAATGATCATAGCCGTATCCTGTGCAGTAAGACCGCATACTCCTGCAACAATGATTATAGGTGTGATATTTGCAACAAACATCGCAAGAATATGCTGCAAGCCGAAGGGTATTGCCTTAAAAATGTTTATCTTTTCATCAAGGCTGTAGATCGCATATGTTCCTGTATTAACCTTTCCCATATGTATTACCTCTTTACTGTTCTCTGAAGGTTATGCTTCCTGATGAAGTGTCCATATCGTCAACTATTGCAAGAGATTCAAGCTGATAGCCGAGATTCCTGATAAGATGTCCTCCGACCTGAAATCCCTTTTCAATTGCAATGCCTATTCCTTCAACAGTACCGCCTGCCTGATTAACGATTGAAATAAGTCCCTGCAGTGCACAGCCGTTTGCAAGAAAATCATCTATGATAAGCACATGGTCGTCTTTCCCGATGAACTTCTTTGATACAATTACCTGATTCTTGCATTTATGAGTAAAGGATTCTACTTCAGCAATATACATATCACCCTCAATATTTATGCTCTTTGACTTTTTGGCAAATACAACAGGAACGCCGAAATGCATTGCAACGACACAGGCAATGCCGATTCCGGAAGCCTCAATGGTTAGTATCTTGTTTATTGGCTTTCCTGCAAATCTCTTTTTAAATTCCTCTCCCATCAGGTTAAACAGTTCAATATCCATCTGATGATTAAGAAAGCTGTCAACCTTAAGGACATTCCCCTCTTTTACGATACCGTCTTTAACAATTCTCTTTTCTAAAAAGTTCATGCTGATTCCTCCCCGAAATATAACAGTATAATATTTATTGTATTATACTTCGACATTTTTTTCAAGCCCTTTTTAGCTTTTTCTTATATTTTGCAAAAAAACTTGCCGGCACAGCAACCGATGCTTTTTTGCTGCCGTCCGTTTATTGCAGCCACTTTTTCTTCCGGCAATAGGGTTTCAATGATAAAGACAAGAAAAATCCGCACAATTGTGCATAAAAATATTAAGGAATCACTGATTAGATCTGACTTCGCAATATGCATACCGGATTTATTCAGTGATTCCTTAGCTATATATAGGATTTTTTATATGCATGGTATAACGCTGCTATAGTATAATGTCATAATCCCATGATATCGGTAAATAATTTGTGATATTTATGAAACCTATTGCATTTTATTCTCAATAGGTGTATAATATTTTATGACATATGACGAAGGTTTATAGGAGCGTAATATTGGCAAGAACGAGAGAATTCGGAGTAATTTGTATGAAACAGTCGGATACAAACGTACAGGGACAAGATGGAGACTGCCACAACTAATACTAATAACCATTTAACCTATGGATAAAATACGGCTGCTATAATACGCCCACTCTGCGTCAAACTCCCTTGACCCCGTCGTATTCTATCCACCGTCTTTATCCATAAAACAAATGGTTATTAGTATAAAAGTCGTTGTAAAAAGGAGAGGTTGGGGAATGTTGTATCTGATATGTTTCCTGGTCACATTCGCAGCGTGTGTTATCGGCACTATATGCGGTATGGGCGGAGGCATAATAATAAAGCCTGTTCTGGATGCGACCGGTGTGATGCCGGTATCGGCGGTCACTTTTTTGTCAGGCTGTACTGTTATCGCTATGTCCTGCTGGAGCGTCGGAAAGACAGCAATAAAAAAAGAGTCTGCTCTTGATCTACACAGTACACCGTTTCTGGCAATAGGTGCGGCTTTGGGCGGAATTGCGGGCAAGAAGCTGTTCAATCTGGCGGCGGCTCAGTTTGCTTATCCGGACAAAGCAGGAGGAGTACAGGCTTGCCTTCTGCTTATTGCAACATTTGTAACTTTGCTCTACACTATAAAAAAAGACAGATCTACTCCGAAACAGATTCAGTCCCGTGCAGCTTCGCTTTTTATCGGGCTTCTGCTCGGGCTGCTGGGAGCATTCCTGGGTATCGGCGGCGGACCGTTCAACGTGGCTGTACTGTGCTATTTTTTCTCAATGCCTACAAAAAAAGCAACTCAGAACAGTCTGCTCATTGTACTCTTCAGTCAGCTTTCAAGTACGCTTCAAACCCTTTTTACTGCGGGTGCGCCGCAGCTTGATCTCATCATTCTGTTTGGTATGATGATCGTGGCTGTGGCTGCAAGTGAAGTCGGACGGCGCATCCATCGTCGTCTGGACGAACGGCAGGCAACCTTATGCCTGGAGGGAGCTATGATACTCATTATGGGTATCAGCGTATATAATATGTTCAGATTTTTAGGATAATTTTTTAAAGGAGATATTGATATGGATATGAAAGAAAAAGCAAGCTACTATTACGGCTCGCAGAACAAGGGCTGTGCCGAAGCGATCCTTCTGGCTGCCAATGATGTATACGGTCTTGGACTGACCGAGGCGGAGGCAGACCTTTTTGCAGGTTTCCGCACGGGTATGGGCTGCGGAAGCACCTGCGGCTGCCTTTCAGGTGCCGTGGGTGCAATAAGCAGGAAATACAGAGGCCGTGATGACCTGAAAGAACTGTGTGCCAAATTTGTTAAGTCATTTGAACAGAAGCTTGCCTGCGGTTCTACCGACTGCGATGACATTTCGGAACGCTATAAAACGGATACAGACCGATGTCTGACAGCTGTAAAGCTGTCTGCCGAGGCGCTGGAGGAGTTCATAGAAAATATTGAGGGACGAGCTGCCGTATCTTCGGGAGAAGGCTGTACTCTGCGTCCCGAGGATATAAAGCGTGTCAAGGCAATGGGCTTCCTTAATCATAAGGGAACAAATAAGTTTAACGGCCGTATCATTACCCGGAACGGACGGATCACAAATGATGAGTGTCAGGCTATTGTTGATGCTTCAAAACTGTATGGCGATGGATATATGATGTTCACCACTCGTCTTACCCTGGAAGTTTCGGGTATCGACTACAATGATATTGACGCTTTCCGTGCATATGTGGGCAAAGCAGGGCTGGAAACAGGCGGTACAGGCAGCAAGGTCAGACCTGTGGTGTCCTGCAAGGGTACGACCTGTCAGTATGGGCTTTATGATACCTACGCTCTGAGCAGCGAGATACACGACCGCTTCTTCAAAGGGTATTCGGAGGTCTCTCTTCCTCATAAGTTCAAGATAGCAGTAGGAGGCTGCCCCAATAACTGCGTAAAGCCCGATCTGAACGATCTTGGCGTAGTTGGCTGCCGTGTTCCGGGTTATAACAGCGAACAATGCAAGGGCTGTAAAAAATGTCAGGTTGAAATTGCATGTCCTATCAATGCGGCTGAAATGGCTGATGGACGGCTTGTAATTGATCCTCAGCTGTGCAACAATTGCGGCCGCTGTATCGGAAAATGTCCGTTCCATTGTAACGACGAGGGAACCTATGGCTGGAAGGTGTATGTTGGCGGACGCTGGGGCAAGCAGGTGGCTCCCGGAAAAATGCTGAACAAGATATTTACCGATAAGACAGAGGTTTTAGAAACGGTAGAGAAGGCCATCCTGCTGTTCCGTGAACAGGGAAAATCGGGCGAGCGTTTTGCTGACACTATCGAGCGTATCGGCTTTGAAAATGTTGAAGCTCAGCTGTTAGGTGACGAGCTTATTAAGCGTAAGACGGAGATACTTGGTATGAAGGTTGTGGGTGGAGCAAGCTGCTGATTACCTCAAATTTATAAGATCACAAATATGGTGAATATTGTTTGTTTTAAAGCGGCTGGTGCAGCATATGCTGCACCAGCCGCTTTTTGATTTTTCAGCGATCACCCTGAAGCTGCCGATAAGAGACTTGAGTGTACATGAAAACCGCTCCACCAACATATTGCATTCTTTTCTATGCTGCAATAATTATAATACCATAAGCATCGTGCCCGCAGTAATAAGCAGCTCAATAGTCATCCCGGTTTTTGTATATTTGCATAAAACCAAGTAAGGCTTTATAGCACATTGCATAATATAGAATCAAATTATTCAACCTTTCATCAGCTCATCAGACTGGACTTGCAGCAGCGGCGTATGCCGGTTATAACCTTGACAGGCCCGGTATCCTGAAAAGCGATCAGTTTATTCAGATAAAAATCGCGATTTTCCAAACTACAGATTTCATTGAACATATCTTTCACGCTACTTATATCTTTATTATACTACATAAAAAAATTCTGTGGTACTCTTGACAGTACGTTTGAATCATTTCCAAACAGAATGAAGTTTTCATATACAGCACCTAAAATTGCATTTTGGGCTTGAAAAAATGTGGAAAATGTGCTAAAATAAATGCAAAGGTCGAAAAATCAAAGACACTAAGGAGACCGGCTATGAACATCTTGAATTTATTCGTCGCGATAAACTCCAAAAAGACGATATGCGGCAGGGTAACATAAATAGTCCACGGTGTTCAAGCTTATTATACCACATTTCGGTGCAGTTCGCCGAAAATTTGAACAGTTCCTCTTGCTACGCTCGCTCCACTGTTCAAATTTTCCTTCGGAGATGAGCGTAAATCTTATGAAAGGATATGATATGGTACTTTACTATATCATACAAAGAAAATATGACAGGACAATTTATGCCGGAGGTTTTTCTTGAGCAGATAGTCTACGGCGTTGAGGAAATGCTTTTTGTAACAATTTTTATTGTGCTTCAGCGAATTCTGTTCCTGGAATACAACACCCCCAAGCAGAAAAAAACGACCAACCTTATCATAGCCGTTTTTTTGGCGGTTTATCTGGTGATCACCGTTCTTAAGTGCTTCAATATTGTATTCACTATACTGGATATCTCCGATTTGATCATGATTGTCATGCCCTTCGCTGCCGTTATTTACAGCTCGGTGACAGGCAGGAAAAAGGCAAAGTGGCTCGGGGTGTTCGTCCTCATTCCGGTGGGAGGATACTATGACTCGATAAATCAGCTCATTGAGATTCCCATTAAGCTGGGAGCAATAAACGAAATAGTCCATATGTATATCTACAGAACCATTGTCATGTCGGTTCTTCTGGGAATATTGGTGCTGCTGAGCTACAAAAAGCCGCGGTTTATCCGTAACCTCGAGCGGGACATTGAAAACCGTTCCCTGAGCTTTTGGGAGGAACTTGTGCTTTGGGTTGTGGGAATCTGGCTTTTCTTCTACAACGTTTTCTCCGATGTAATGTTCCCTGACAGCTCCGCCGACGTGATGGTTTATCTCGGAACGTCGAACTTCATCGTCGCACTGGTTATCGTGATTCTGGTGGTGGATTCAAACTACCGCAACTATTACTACAAGAGAAACCTGACCCTGCAAAAGTCGCTTATCACAACAATGGCTGACCTCGTGGAAAACCGCGACGAGAACACAGGCGGTCATATCCAGCGCACCGCGAAGTACGTCGAGGTAATCGCACGAAAGCTGAGGAGCGAGAACAAGTTCACGAACATTCTCACCGAAAAGTACATTGAAAACATGGTCATCGCCGCACCGCTGCATGACGTGGGAAAAATCCACATTCCCGACTCGGTGCTGAACAAGGCCGGAAGGCTTGATGAAAACGAATTCGCCACGATGAAATCCCACGCTTCAGAGGGCGGAAAAATCATCAACCACGTCGAGGAAAGCGTGGGTGATATCGAGTACCTGTGCATTGCCAAGGAGATGGCGGAGTATCACCACGAGCGAATAGACGGAAAGGGCTATCCCCACGGGATTTCGGGAGACGAAATCCCGCTGTGTGCAAGGATCCTCGCCGTGGCGGACGTGTTCGACGCCCTTGCCTCAAAGCGCTGCTACAAGGAGGCAATGCCCCTTGACAAGGCGTTTGCGATAATCTCCGAGGAATCCGGCACGCACTTCGACGCAGAGGTTGCGAAGGCTTTCCTGGACAGTCGCAGTGAAGTTGAGGAAATAGTCAAGAACAATTCATAAATGGAGAATTGTTCTTTCCAATAAAGCGGACGAATAAATGCCTCCGACACACTCAAAACGGGAAATGCACCACCTCAAATTGTACGGACAGCAGGTCACACAGAAAATGACCTGGACTCCCGACCTCAAAATGACAGAGAGGCAGATCGAAAAGGAATCATTACAGCGTCAGCTTACAAAGCGTATTTATGCCGCAATCGTACATATTCGTCTTGACAAGCTGCCAACTCGTGAGATCCAAAAGTGAGCCTTGCATACCTCTGAAATCTCCTTTTTGTCAATTTCCAAAATTGATGTTCTCCTGTATCTTGGAATGGCTGATCTTTGAGGGTCAGCCATTACTTTTTCTTCTTCCTGTTGCTTTTGTTTCCGACGGAAGAAAATGCACCCAAAAGCATAAATATTATCCCGAATACTCCGACTGCAAAAATTATCTGACATAATACAAATTTTACTTTGTCACCCTTTGGTGCAGTAGTCCTTTTCATTTCCTTAAATATCCGGTAAATATTTGCCGTCACCAGAAAAACAAATGCAAGTATAAATACTATGCTCCAATAGGTATCGATTTGAAGCATCATCCAAAGAAGGAATGAGCATATCCCAAGCAGTCCCGAAAGCAGCAAAGATGGTCCTTCTCCGCCATATTCGGCAATATACTCATATTTGTATTTCATCGGAAAGCTGAAACATTCATAAATTATCAGCATGAATACCCCGATAACCAGGATCGTACCCATTTGCTATTCCTCACACTTCAATTGAATTTTCGCTGATGAGCGTGAATATGCCGTATTTCTCAAACCATTGCGGTTCTTCCGTATGGACGGGGATTATCATTTCGGGCGACGCTTTTTCTACAAGCTTATCTATCGTTTCGATATCGGCGTGACCGCTTGTATGTAGTGTGTGTATTTTTACACCCGTTGACTCCATATACTCCAGGAATTTTTTCGTGTATTCACTTTCCCGGTATCCCTTCCACATGCTGTAAAACAGAATGCCGTTTTCAAATGAACGATCTTCGTTTATCTTTTTCAAAGTCCGTATCATTGATGGTCTTATGCACATTAAGAATTCTGATCTCGCAATAGCATCACGGCCTATCGTATGCCCTTTGAATGGTGCCAGTGCATCATGGTCATCTATCCCGCCTATCATGAACACTTTTACTCCTTTTGCTCCGGGGGCAGGCACATTCTTTCCTACTGCAGTAAGGATACTTGCTGTGTAAATGTCCTCCAGGAATGATCTGTTTGTTCTCTGAGCAATATTATAAGCGGTTTTCAGACGGTCAACGTTCATTGCTGATGTCATGATAAATGCAGGTCCCGTATATTTTTTCAGAGCACTCACAGCTATATCTTCAAGCTGCTGCTCGGTGATATTATTCTGATATGTATCTCTTGAAAGGAGCGTTCCTTCAACGATAAGTGCATCGACCTTCGGTATCTTTTCAAGAAGCTCGTCAAAATTTTCCCATCCGTTTGACCTGAAATCTCCCGAATACAACACCTTTTTCTGTCCGTCGGATATTACAAACATATACGAGTCAAATGCACTGTGATCGCATCGATATGGGGTTACAGTCAGTTCACCTAGACCGATATATCAAGGCAATGGATTTTTTTACATGTTTCATACGAAGTCAACTGCAATAATGCACTTGGACCTTTGTTAGACCATATTCAGCGCAATAAGGACAACGAAAGTATCCCCGTTGCTATTGGCTACAATGAATTCGGAACACCTTTCATCGAAGAGCTCAACAAAATAGAGCATATTCTATTTGTTGGGACGACCTGTTCTGGAAAAAGCACTGATTTAATTAAGCTGCCTATTCTCATTAGGCAAGTTTATGAAATCAATAATGTGCTCATTCGGAAAAAGACTTTCACAGTAGCTTGGAAATACTCCCTCCGGTACTATTCCTATTCGTTCGGTTTCAAGTAATCTACTTACCAGAGTATGTCCATCGACAAGCGATACCGGATATCCTGCTTTACGAATAGCCAAATAGAATTTGACAGTTTCAATTGTTCTGGTTAGAGCGGAACCCGCAAGAACGAGCTTGAATCCATCCTCATAGTGTCCGACATAAAGAGAGATATGAGTTGAATTACCACCTCTGCATATTTCCCAAGGGTGACCATATTTATCTTTGAGATGAAGCCACTTAATAAATTTTTCTTCAGAGGAAGCATCAATTTTCCCTAAACCATCATCTCTTCCGTCAGCGTGTCGGTAATACTGTTCTTTTGCCGAAAGGTCTGTGTCAGGATAATTGTTTGCCTTATATCCAAGAGCGCATAGTTCAAAAAAAGTCATAAGCGGTGAGATGAGGTATTCTTTCAGAACTATCTGATGTATGCTCATTCACCAAAGAAACGAACTCGTTTATTTCATCTTGCGTTATGCCTTCAAAGAAATTAGTGCGACACTGCGGGAAAATATCCCAGTAATCCTTGCAAATTATCGTTCCGGTTCTATGGTTGAAAGGCAGCGACGAGTTTATTCTTTCATTGTATATGCCAGCGTGAAGTTCAGAAAGGCTTCTTTTGATTTGTTCCAATATCCATCCGGTTAATTCAGAGATATCTTCTTCAAATGTGAAGCTCTTTTTCCGAGGATCGATTTCAATTACAAGGTCATGATTTAGGAATATCGCCCTATATCCGCTGTCTTCACGTTCAACTGTGCAAAGAGCATATCCTGATAGTCATAACAATGACTGCCGGTCGATTGAAAATAGTATTATTTTTTCGTATAATTGTAATCGAAATTCAGTTCCATTAGGGGCTTGCTTGTTCTTATTGCTTCCTTTAATGACTGAACTGAGAGAAGAATAACCCTCTTTTCAAAGGCACTGCAATCGGACAACAATTGATTCATCTGCGTGTTGGATACCGGCGAAGCAGCTGCAAGGTTGTCTGACAGTAATTCATCAATCGTTACATCTAAAGCGTTTGCAATCTGAATCAGAGTTTCAAGACTTGGCTTCTTGCTGCCGGTCTCTATGTAGCTCATATACCCAACAGATTTGTCGATTAGTTCGGATAACTCTGATTGAGATAATCCTTTCGCCTTGCGAGCTGCCTTAATTCGGTTGCCGATAAGTGAATAGTTTATTGTCATAATAATGACCTCCCTTAATTTTTTCATTGTAATTATACCTTATCGGCTAATATTGAGATCATATCAGACTGCTCTCCGGATGAAATAGAGTCGATTATGAAAATCACTCGTGAAATCAAGAACACGATGCGTAAAAACAACTGAATACAAACTATGAGGCGAGAATAATTTCGCCTCATTTTTTTATAAAAAATTTTCATTACTTAAACTGACAGTCAGTATTCTGACCGTCAGTTTATTTTCATTTTTCAGTATTAGGGTTATAATATAAAGAAGAATTACAGCGGAGGTTATTATGGAAGAGATAGATATATATAGCAGGTTCAGCGAGATATATTCTCCATCGGCAATATCAGAATATGAAGAAAACACCGAACGAGAAAAACGACTTGCTGAGCATAAAGCTTGGTTACAGAGCATTAGGCATGAACGACCAAGTACATCAATTCCTTTTAATGTAGGCGTGTATATCAGATATTTCAATCAAACCAAATATGAAAACTACTTGTCATACCACAAAAAACAGTTTATAGATACAATCGGACTATGCCCAAAGTGGAAGTTTGTTGATTTTTACATAGATAGTGGTTCTGTTGCACCTAATATGGAAAGTGCCCCGGAATGGGGCAGATTGATGAATGACTGTATGTACGGAAATGTAAACCTGATATTGACGCAGAAGGTTTCAAACGTATCTCGAAAGATAAATGAAATAATTTTCTGTTCGAGATTACTTGCTGCATCAAATCCACCTATCGGTATATACTTCATTTCTGAGGATTTGTACACACTTGCCTCCTATTACCAAGAAGATTTGCATGACCCATTCTTTCTTCCATCACCCGACTGGAAATTGCTGCCGGATGAAAATGAAACGCAGAAAACAATAGGAGAAATACGATGATCGATAATCAACGCAGGATACAGAAACAACAAGAGAAAGAACGCACTCGCAAACGAATGCGGGTTGAGATCGACCCCGACAATTATACTTATATTCCCGCAAAAAAGCCCATTGATTTTTATGACAATGAAGTTAATCAAAGGGTTGCAATATATGTTCGAGTGTCAACTGATGATGTAAGGCAGACCACATCATTTGAACTGCAGAAGAAGTATTACGAGGACTTTGTAGTGCGCCATCCAAACTGGACTTTGGTAAAAATCTATGCCGATGAAGGTATTAGCGGCACTTCGCTTGCACACAGAGATGAATTTAATCGAATGATATCAGATTGTCGGGCAGGCAATATTGACCTGATCATTACAAAGAGTGTTTCTCGTTTTGCCCGTAATATAATGATCTGTATCGGAATGGTTAGAGAATTGGCTGAGCTTAATCCTCCGGTTGGTGTGTTCTTTGAATCGGAGTGCATCTTCTCGCTCAATGAGGACTCACAAATGGCTTTATCGTTTCAAGCGACTATGGCAGAAGAAGAATCACATATCAGGAGCAGAAGTATGGAAACCTCTCTAAGAATGCGCTTGGATAATGGAATACCGCTAACACCAAAATTACTCGGATATACACATGACAGCGATGGAAATCTCATAGTTAATCCGGAAGAAGCTCCTACAGTAAAGTTGGCATTCTATATGTATCTATATGGATATTCGACACAGCAGATTGCAGATATTTTCATCATTCTGGGGCGTAAATCCTATTTAGGAAACATCAAATGGACATCCGGCAGCATAGTGCAGATACTTCGTAATGAGCGTCATTGCGGTGATGTTCTCACAAGAAAGACCTTTACACCCAATTTTCGGGATCATAAATCAAGAAAGAATCGTGGCGAAAGACCACAAAGCCGATACAGTAACCATCATGAGGGCATTGTTACAAGAGATGACTTTATAGCAGTGCAACAGCTATTGGATAATGCAAAATACAGGAATAAAGCTTTTTTGCCGCAGTTAAGAGTTATTAACAGCGGACTTTTCAAGGGGTATGTTATTGTTAATCCACGATGGGCAGGATTCAGCGATGAGGACTATTACCGGGCAGCACAAAGCATTTACTATGGTGAAGGTGGCACAGAACAAGGAAATTCATCATTAACGGATGAAATCAGAATTGAGGTTAATGCAGGTGATTTTGATTTGCGAGGGTTTGAAATTGCACGTTCGGAATTGTTTGGTACCACACGATTGCCCTACATTACTTTCAGTGATAGAACTATTCGATTGAGTTCAAGCTGTGTTAAGAAATATGGAGTAAACAATCATCTCGAAATGTTGATAAATCCCATTACAAGACAATTTGCAGTTCGTTCTACCGGGGCGAATAATAGGAATGGTGTAATATGTTCTGCGACACATAACGGTAAATTAGTACCGAAGGATATTCAAGCCACAGCTTTTCATAAAACCTTGTTTTCTTTGTTTCAATGGGACGATGAATGTAGGTATAGAATAAACGGAACAATGTATGCACATGGAAATGAGATAGCTTACATATTTGAGGCTTCCGATGCCGAAGCATATTTTAAGCCAAACAAAATACTTGACAGTTCCAATGATTCACAACCGCTTATGTCTTTGGGAAAACGAGTTAAAGCTGTTCCGGAGGAATGGGCGGCCAACTTTGGAAAGCAGTATTATTTTCATAAACAAACGCTGGAAGAACTTGAAAAGCAAAGCGAAAGTGATTGGAAAATAAGAATGGAAGGTCAATTATATGAAACCGGAAAGAGGTTATCTGTTACCGGTTTCGATGAGCTTAGGCAATATATTCGTCGGGAACTAAGTGATATAATAAATGAGGAGAATACGTATGAATGAGATAAGCACTCCGGGTACTTTACAGGAAAAACTTTATTCCACGGAAGAACCAACGTCAAAGGTTTCATCAGTCGATTTTGATTCGAATGAGATCATGGAATTGGGAGAAGATTTTGACATTAGCGAATTTCAAGTTGTAAGAAGAGAATTTTTTGCCCATATCAGAGAACCATCGATCACATTTAATAACTGCAAATTCAGTGTAAATGCAGCTTGTTTGAACAAGTTTCCAAACTATGACTATGCTCAAGTTCTGATAAACAGGAAGAAAAAAATCCTTATCATCAGACCTTGTTCCGAATCAGATAAGGATTCGTTTTCGTGGTGTAGTATCAATGCAAAATCAAAGAAAAAACGAAAGCCAAAGGCAATTACCTGCAGACTATTTTTCGCAAAGATTGTCGAAATGATGAATTGGAATCCTGATTATCGATATAAGATCCTTGGAAATGTAATACATGCTAATCAAGAGTATCTTATTATGTTTGATTTGACATCAACAGAAATTTATCAGAAGACAAGTGTTGAAGGTCAGAAACCTAAGACTACCCGAACTCCTGTTTTTCCGACGGAATGGAAGGACCAATTCGGATTGCCATACAATGAACATCAGCAATCTATGCAGGTCAATATATTTGATGGGTATGCGATATATTCAATTAAGGGAAACAGTTCACCAAAAGAAAATGAAGTAAATGGCGGTGATAAGTTTGAACAACAATGAAAGCTATGCTGTGATCAGTATTGATTTACGAAAAACTCGAATCCGCATTCATAAATCAACATTACACATTCTTGGCGACCCCCAATACATTCAATTGCTTGTAAATCCTGAAAAGATGACTGTGGCGATAAAGAGTGTCGATACTTACTTGCCGGGAGATAATATCCACACGGTATATAAGGATGTTTTACATTCCGATAATTCCTATGAGATCTACAGCAAGGCGTTTGTTAAGAAGCTTTGTGCAGTCATAGGCGATCTTGACCCCGGATATTCTTACCGAATGAGCGGACAAATTCTGCAAATACATCAAGCAGCTGTTTTCTCTATGAAAACACTTCAAAAGATAAGCAGCGAAATCGGAGGTTAATATGGAAGATAACACTATACAAATAAAATTGAAAATCGATAAAGAGTTCAAAACCTTGATACCGCCGTTATCTCCCAAGGAATATGAGCAGCTTGAAGCTAATATTATTGCAGACGGGTGCCGAGAGCCAATAGTTATCTGGAATGGATACATAATAGATGGCCATAATCGGTATGAGATATGTAAAAAGCACAATATCGGCTATAAAGTAAAAGAAATGTCATTTGAAAGCCGAGATGAGGCTGTGGTATGGATATGCACAAATCAGCTTGGCAGACGAAATATTGCTGAGGAAACAAGGAAATACTTAATAGGGGTCCAATATGAAACCGAAAAGGTAATAAACAAAAAGAAGAATGCGATGGGCAGAAATCAATATTCTTCAGGAGCATCGCAGGATACAACCGAACATCCTCTTTATACCGGAGTTAGAACGGCACAGCGTATTGCAGATGAGAATCATATTTCAAGCGGAACAGTCCAGAAGTATGGAATATATGCTAAAGCATTAGACATCATAGAAGAAAAATGTCCGGATTTGGTTTCTAAGATACTGTCGGGGAAATATAAAATATCTCATGAAAGTGTTTGTGAATTGGCAAAGAAAACTTCCGATGAGCTTAAAAAGATATCCCGCAAAATGAGCAGGAATCAAATGCCCTACATAAAATACTGTAATTCCAGATCGGTTATTATGAATTCAGAAGCAGAAGAAACTCTCCCAAACAGTTCAACGGCATCAATAGGCAGCATAAAGAACATGCCTGTTTATGATCCCGATTCAGAAATAACAAGACTAACTCTTACCATACCTTCCTGGATAAGCTCTATTCAAAAAACGAGGAGTTCTATCAAAATAAACGAGGCATCAGAGTCTGCAAAGGATAAATTGATGCAGTCGTTGTTGGACTTAGAGAATGAAGAAGATAAACTGCTCAATTTACTAATAGGAGAAGAGGAATAATGCCGGAATTTAACGAATTTGTCCCCAGAGTTCATTTTGAGTTAATACCTATAAAGGATTTAGTTTCAAACCAGGACTATCAGCGAAATCTATCAGATACCCAGATAATTAGAGCTTCAGAAGAATTTGATATTTACCAGATCAATCCGGTCAAGGTCAGTCGCCGCAACGGAATCAACTATGTTTTCAACGGTCAGCACACCATTGAAATTGTTGCAATGGTTTCGGGTTCGCGTGAAACACCCGTATGGTGCATGATATATGATGACTTATCTTATGAGCACGAGGCCGATATTTTTGCAAATCAGATGAAACATGTCAGACCTTTGCATCCGTATGAAATATTTAAAGCTAACATTGAAGCCGGCAATCCTGATCAGCTTATGATTCGTGATATTGTTCAGTCTTATGGGCTTACTATCGGAAATAAAAAAGTGCCCGGAATGGTTGCTGCTGTATCATCTTTAGAAAGCATCTATAAAAAGTATGGATATCACGCCTTAAGTCGTGTATTACGTTTATGCGTAGGAGCTTGGGAAGGTGACCCAAGTTCGCTAAGTGCCAACATGTTGAATGGAGTAACAAGGCTTGTTGTAACATATGGAAACAAATTGAAGGATGAAGAGTTCAAAGAAAAGGTTGGGGCAATTTCTGCCAGACAGATCGGGCGTCAAGCAAAAGAACGCTGTCCCGGTTCGATGGGTTATGCAGAAACTATGGTAATGGCTTATAACGGCAAGAAGAAATCTTTGCAAGGAAGATTATCAATGTCAAAGCTTCATTCTACCACCATAGAAAAGAATAATGAGGGAATTAACGAGGAAATTATCTGCGAAGAGGAGCCTGATTTTGATGAATTTGATGAGTCCCCTGTAACAGAAAATCCTGAATTATCCTTCTTTGAGTCAATCGATGAAGTATAAGCAGAAGCCCGATGTGAAAATTGCCACAATTATAATTTGGCTTATCAATGCGGTTTTTGACGTAAGTGATTACATTTTTGAGAAATCTTATTATATTTTGGTTTGTATCATTTTATATGACAAACCTCAATTTTATCGGTTGGAAAAGGATTAAATTGCCACAACGTGCGTAAAACCGGGCATTTATCAAACACGCAAACAGCCGAGGATTTATTTGTCCTCGGCTGTTACTTATTTTACTATCTTCTCGATAATGCAGGAATGACCCTTGCTCTCATCGTAGCTGATACCTACAAGCAGTATATCTCCGCTGAAAGCGGTCAGCTTTTCGGTATAATGCTTTTCTTTTATCTGTTCCAGTGCGTTTGAAGCGGTTTTGTTGTATTTCAGTTCAATGACCATTGCGGGTGAATCAACGCCCTTGCGTGGAATGAATGTGAGATCGGCAAAGCCTTTTCCGCTTGGCAGCTCTCTGAAAATCTCGTAGCTGTTTCTTGCGGATGGCCATAAAACCGCTGGACAGGGCCCAGGTCAGATTGGAGATGTTTCGCTCCACCAGATCCGGCCCCAGGTCACCGG
>JBJERX010000097.1:0-10742 GCA_051882495.1 Huintestinicola sp.
TTCATCAGCTTTATAAGAAGAATGACGAGCAGGAGGACACTATCGAACGGCTCAATAAGGAGCTGTCAATTATGACAGAAAAGTATCACAGAGCCGAAAAGCAGATTTCGGAACTTCTTGAGGAAAAGCGTCAGGCAGAGGAGCAGCTTGCCGAGGTGCAGAGTGCCGACAAATCGAACGCATCAAAACAGAATAACATCTTCAAACACATATTCGGACAGGATAAAAGGTAATATCTGCAACTCTTGCGGATATTTGCAAGTAAGTTGCGGATATACGGGAAATTTGCCGGATTTTTGAAGAGGAGGTGGTTGCTATGATTTAGCAAGCATAGAATTTGTGTACCCAAATTCAGACGGCGTTCGCCGTCGAAATACTTACATAAGTATATCCATAGGGGAGGTATTATGAACAGAACTACAATTATGAAATTTCGGGCAACGGAGGAAGAAGCATCTGAGATCAGACGCAAAGCCGCTGCCGCAGGAATGACCGTCAGCAGATTTTTGAGGACTTCTGCCGTAAACAGTCAGGTGGTGCTTTACAACACCGCCGACGTTTTCGGGCTTCGTTCCGAACTCAAGCGTATCGGGAACAACATCAACCAGATCGCTATGGTGGTGAACTCAAACAATTCAGTGTATCGTAATGATGTCAGAGATCTGAAAAAGCAGTTTTCGGAATTAAGTGAAAAGCTCAACGAACATCTGAAACCGCTGTCATACGAGGTGTTGTGATTTGGCTTATGTAAAGCATACTGCAATTCATACAACGCCGAAAGCTCATTTGAAATACATTCTCAATCCCGACAAAAATGAAGAAATGAAATATGTCACAGGGATATGCTGCGGTGATGACCTTGAAACTGCTTATGACAATTTCAAGGAGATTTTTGAAAAGTACAATACCGAAAAATTTGATGATTGCGAATTATCTAAGAAAAGCGGAAAGCGGCATATCCGCATACACTCATATACGCAGTCCTTTGACAGTTCCGTTTCTCCCGAAGAAGCACATCGTATCGGTGTGGAATGGGCGAAAAAGGTATTCGGAGTAAACAGACCGATAATCGTCAGCACTCACGTTAATACCGATCACGTTCATAATCACATCGCCGTTTGTCCGTATGACCTTGACGGGATTCGCTGGCACAGCAATTACAAAACATTGCAGTTCGTCAGAAAGCGTTCCGATGAAATTTGCCTTGAACATAATCTTGACATCATCAAGAATCCGAGAAGAAAAAGCACTATCAGCTACAAGGAGCATGATGCCCGTAAGAAAGGTTACTCATGGAAGATCAAGATGGCAGATACCATTGACAGGCTTATCCACAGCGATGATGTTACGGACATATATTCGCTTATCGAAAAAATGAAAGAGTGCGGATATATATTTACCAACGAAAGCCGAATGATAGCAAAACCGAAAGGAGTGAAATACAGCTGCTGCATTGCAAAGCTGGGATATGGTTACTCCTATCAAATGTTAATTCAGAGGATAAACAACAAGCAGAATGAATTTGTGGGAAGAAAGATAAGTGCGTTTATCGGCTTTCAGGTTGAAATTGCTGTCGGGCTTCGTGAACGTCAGCGTGATATATATCGTTCTCATATAATTCATTCGGTAAGTCATGTGGAGCTGCAGAGGACAGCAGAGGTTTTGTGTTTCATACAAAATAATCACATTCATTCTCTTGATGATATGAAGTCCTGTCTTGTAGCGGCAAATCGGAAAGAGGATAATGCGTTGCACAAATATTTCAGGCTTGCAAATAAAAAGGAACAGCTGAAAACGCTGGACTATCTGGGAGATGAATATGCCCGTCTGCTTAAAACGGAGAACAGAGATGAAGCACAGCAGAAACGGTTGGAGAAACTGCATTGGCAGCTTATGATAAGCGGAGGTATCAGCGGTTGGGATACTCATATGGAAAACTGGCTGCCGAAGCTGAAGGACAAGCTCCGTAATGACCTCAGACAGCTTGACAGCCTTGCCGCAGAAATGGGCAGAGCATCAAAAGAACGTACAAATGCGGAAACGGCTCTTGCGTATCTGGAGGATTTTCTGAAATCCGATTATGACAGGATTCGTGAACAGGAGCAGCTTCGCATTCAGATCGAGAATTATCACAACGGACTTGAACCGCAGGAAGATGGTACATACAAGGCAGAGACTGAACCTACAGCGGAGAGAAATGCGGAGTTTGCATATATGGAAATGCGTGAGGAACAGCGCAGGCGTGCCGAGGAAGAACGCCGCCGGAGAGAAGAACAGAGAGCAAGGGAAAATCGAAAGAGATATATCGGTTATTCCCGTTAAAAACATAAATCGTGACTGCAATCACGATACAAACATAAGAAAGGATGTAACAAAATGAAAAAGACAGTATTATGTGAACTTAACGAAAAGTACAGGGACTGCCCTGTGCGGACAAACCGCTATTTCATCGACGGCAAAGAATACATAGTTCACAGTCATTTTGTGGGCAGTAAGGACATTGACAATGTAATCTCATCTATCGCATTTGTCCGTGCTATGTCCGAGGTACTCAAAATGTCTGAAAAAGCCGCATAATTTATTGCTTTAAAGTATTGCCAAATCCGATATTCTATGATATAATAAGAGTATCGGATATGGCTGCTTTGGAACAGAAAGGAGTTTTTAATATGCCAAAGCAGACAATTTACAATGCAGGGATCTATGTCAGACTTTCCAAAGATGATGAAAGAGCAGGAGAATCCCTGTCCATAGAAAATCAGAAGCGTATTCTCACAAGTTATGTTTCCGAGCAGGGTTGGAACATCGTTGATACTTATGTCGATGATGGCTTTAGCGGTACGAATTTTGACCGCCCCGGTGTCACACGTTTGCTTGAAGATGCAAAAACGGGTAAGATAAATCTTATCATTGTTAAAGATTTGAGCCGTTTTGGAAGAAACTACATTCAGGTTGGACAGTACATCGACTACATCTTCCCGACTTATAATATCCGTTTCATTGCTCTGAATGATAATGTGGATACCGCAAGTACAGATACGATGGCTATGGATATGATGCCTATTATGAATGTATTCAATGAGTGGCACGCTGCCAATACTTCAAAAAAGATTCGGGCTGTTATTGAATCTAATGCGAAGTCGGGAAAGTATCGCACAACTTTTGCTCCCTATGGCTATGTCAAGGGTGATGATGAAAATCGTCTGCCCGTTGTGGACGAGCCTGCGGCGAGTGTTGTTCGGAGAATATTTGAAATGCGGTCACAGGGAATAAGTCCCCGTCATATTGCAGATAAGCTCAATGAGGAGCATATTCCTATCCCATCGGATTACTATTATGAAAAAATCGGAAAGCCTAATCCCCGCAAGACAAGCCATTTATGGTGTGCCGAAAGAATACGGTCTATCGTGAATAATCCGACTTATCTGGGACATTTGGCGCAAATGAGGACAACAACGGTTTCCTACAAAAATCATAAGGTAATTAACAAAGACCCGTCCGATTGGATCATAGTGAAGAATACCCACGAACCCCTTGTTTCGCAGGAAATTTGGGACAAGTGCAGGGAAATGGAGTCGTCGGTCAGTCAGGGAAAGCGTGATAAGCACGGTGAGATAATGCCGCTCAGCGGTTTAATGTACTGTGCGGATTGCGGAGATAAGATGCGCCTTGGGTGGAATAATACGACCGTAGGCAGCAAGAAAAAGCCGAGAAAGTATTTACGGCACAATTATCAGTGTGGGGCATACAGCCGTTTCGGAAAATATCGCTGCACAAGTCATCATATAAAAATGAAAGACATCAATGCAATAGTTCTTACGGATATTCGCTCAATGGCTGATCTTATTGTGCAGGACGAGGAATCGGCAAGGCAGAAATTTCTCTCGGAAAAGGCTAAGTTTGATGAACACCAGACTGCAAATGAACAGAAGCGTTTGAATGACAGCAAGTATCGTCTTGACGAATTGCAGAAGCTGATACCTTCTATTTATGAAGATAAGGTGTTAGGTAAAATCCCGGAGGACGTCTGCGTAAATCTGTTGGAAAAGTATCAGGATGAGCAGAAAGCATTGTCCGCAGAAGTGGAAGAGCTTGAAGCGAAGCTGTCTGCCGTAAAGCAGGATGAAGACGATGTTGAGGAGTTTATTCGCCGTCTTAAGAAGTACACCGATGTGCAGGAGCTTACTCGTGAAATGGCTCTTGAGCTTATTGAGTACATCACCGTTGATGAATACGCCGCCGACAGACCGAGGGATATTCATATTTACTACAAGTTGTTGGACAAGCCTTTGAAAGACAAGCGCAGGCTTGATACAGCTATAATTAAATAAACCGCTTCGTTAGGCGGTTTTCATTCGATGTTAAATTGTGTGTCCTTTTGGGATATTGAATACTCAGAATATATACAGCCATATCCTGCAGGAAGCACAAAACCGCAATGCTGAAATAATCGGGATGGCATTATTTACAAAGAAAAAGCCGCTCCCTGATATTAAAAAAGGAAGCGGCAAAAAGGCAATTTAACATGAAATGTTGTCAATGCGTTGTCAATTTCGTTGATTTGCAGAGAAAAAAGCCGTCTGCAGAAACCTTGCAAACGGCTTACCTACGTTGGTTGCGGAGGCTGGATTTGAACCAACGACCTTCGGGTTATGAGCCCGACGAGCTACCGAGCTGCTCCACTCCGCGATATCATCATACTCTTGATTAAGCGTCTTTCTCAAGAGTGCTTATTTAGTATAACACACAAATCAGAGTTTGTCAAGAGTTTTTTGAAAAAATCTCAAAAAATTTTTATCGTGCCCCAAAACAGTCCTTTATAACGCTCCGAATGGGCGTAGAACGAAGATTTTCTCCGTGATGTATGTCCGAAGCATGCTTTTCGGCAGAGTAACAGCTATTGCTCCGCCGAAGCATCGCCGAAGAGATCGCCTTTTATCTCGTAAATGTCACCTATATTTATTATCCGTCCATCGGTAAAAACAAAATTACCGTTGTACCCATCGTACCATCTGAAGCAGCCTGTTGTCCTGACATACGCTCCTCCCGCCTTGTATCTGTCGGGGACAAAGTGTTCAACCGTTATCTCAGGCTGTTCAGCAGAGAACTCAATAAGCACACGTGTCCTCATATCAAGCTCCGCTGCTCTGTCCTCATCTATCTCAGCCTTTTCATCTGTAAGGCGTGCAGTCTCGTTTACTGCATCGCCATATCCTGTCAATGCCGCAAATGATGCAAACTGTGCCGCCCTTGCATACTGCGGCATAGGATAATGCTTCCCGGAAAAGGGACGTGTTCCGTTGATTATCTTCTCGTATCTCATGCCTTGTGACCGCCTATCTGACCATTTCTGCTGATAGCAGTTGCACCCTCGGAGAAATTCATTCCCCTGAGAACTGCATTTTTTCCGTATTTCTGTTTCATCGCAAGCATAGCACGCTGCATATTCCTTTCACGCAGCTCAGCTGCATTCTCACGTTCTCGCTCCTTCTCCTGCTCTGCATGATCGGAGAAAAGATCCAGCTGCTCACATTCCGGTTCAGACGATATCACATCTTCGGATATGACCCTGTTAGCTGTGATATTTATCTTCTTGACCTCCAGCGAACTGTCGGTTATACGCTCAAACAGTTCCTTGGCAGCTCTCGTGATCGTTCTGGAGGAGGATGTGTACCTGCTTAGATTAGCAGTGCCGTGTGCATGCCTGGGAACTGTCCTGCCGTAGCTGTCTATCTTCACTTCACCCTTATAACTGCTGTTCTTCACTGCTTCATAGGAAATATGCAGCACGATCTGATCGGTAACTACCCGCTTTTCAACAAGATCGAGAGCAAGCTGATCTGCCATCTCACGAACGATCAGCCCCGCCTTGTCATGCTCATATCCGCAGCTAAGGACCTGTCCCTGACTGATACTTTTTGTCTCGGGACGATACGCCTTGATATCTGCAATAGTACATGGCTCCCAGCCCCAGGCATGGTCGATAAGCAGCTCAGCATTTACACCGAACATTCTGTAAAGCATATCCTCATTTCTCAGTGAGGCTTCTGCAATGTCCCCCATAGTATAGATATATTTCTCGGCAAGCCGCTTTGCGGTTCCCCCGCCCACCCGCCAGAAATCGGTGATAGGACGGTGTTCCCACAGCTGCCTGCGGTATGACATCTCATCCAGCTCTGCAATACGCACGCCGTCCTTGTCCGCAGGCATATGCTTTGCAACAATATCCATAGCTATCTTGCACAGATACAGATTAGTTCCTATTCCTGCGGTAGCGGTGATTCCTGTTTCCCTCAGCACATCCCTTATCATGGTCATAGCCAGCTCATGTGCCGACATTTTATAGGTGGCAAGATAATCGGTGACATCCATAAAGACCTCATCCACGGAATAAACATGAATATCCTCGGGAGCAATATATCTGAGATAGATATTATATACATCCGTGCTGTACTTCATGTATAATGCCATTCTCGGGGATGCAGTGATGTAAGATAATTCAAGTCCGCTGCTGCTTTTAAGCTCACTGTCAATATAAGATTTTCCCGTGAATTTTTGTCCCGGAGCATTGTGAATTCTTTCATTATTGACCTCTCTGACACGCTGTATGACCTCAAACAGCCGTGCCCGTCCGGAAATACCGTAGGATTTCAGTGAGGGTGAAACAGCCAGACAGATAGTTTTTTCGGTCCTGCTGATATCCGCCACAACAAGATTGGTGTTAAGCGGATCAAGACCCCGCTCCACACATTCCACACTTGCGTAAAAGGATTTTAAGTCAATAGCAATATAAGAGCGTTCCATCCGCTTCACCTCCGTTTTCTATATCTATATTATATCACAGTCAGCTTATTTATTCAATGGTAATATAGCACAAAATAGAACATATGTTCTTGTTGAAATGATAAACAAGGACTGCCGCAGTTCCCTGCAGCAGTCCTTGTTCATACTAATAACCATTTGTTCTATGGATAAAGACGGTGGATAGAATGCGTCCTATCAAGGAAAACGACCGCAGGCGGGCTTTAGCCCGGCAAGGGAGTTTGACGCAGAGAGGTCGCATTATAGCCGCCGTATTTTATCCATAGGTTAAATGGTTATTAGTATTAGAGCTTTATCTCCATACATATAAAATCCTTGTCAAAAAGAGTGCATTCACCGACTTTCCGGAAGCCTATGGCACCATATGATGCAAATGCTGCTTCGTGACCGGTTTTAACTAAGATATGAACGCCCTTCTTTCCCTCTTTTTTTAGTATCTCAAATATGTGCCGCATCATCTCCTTGGCAATGCCCCGATTCTGCATATCCTTTCGCACACACAGTCTTGATATCTCTCCCTCCGGCATAAGCTCCTTGCTCCAGCAGTCCAGCTTGTCAACAGCCTCATCCTCGTCAATGGAGACAGCCGCAATGATCTGTCCCTCATCGTTTTTCATTACATACAGTGCATCCCTGGACATATCAAATTCAATCGTATCCTCATTGGGATAGTACTCGTTCCAGTCTGCAGGGCCGTAAAGCATGGTTCTGTAAAGAGCAAGTATCTCCTCTTTATCCTCAGGCTGTGCTTTGATTATTCTGTTCATTATCATCATCCCTTTATCTGCCGTTTATGATGTTTTCGACCTCCGCAACAGTCGGCGGATCAAGCTGGGACGGATATCTGGATACTGCAACAGCCGCACACGCACTTGCAAATCTCACAAGCTCATCGTCATTCATACCCATTGCAAGAGCATAGGTGCATCCTGCCTTAAAGGTGTCTCCCGCTCCGAGAGTGCTTTTTACATCAACCTTAAAGGGAGTGAATGACCTGATCTCCCCGCCTTTTCTGCCGTAGAAAAACTCCTTTCCGCCGTTTGTGATAATTGTAAGACCATTTCCGTTTTCCTGAAACAAAGGGAACATTTCTTCACGGCTTCTGCCGGGATAGGATGTGTGGATACCTTCTCCCGAAATGACCGAAACCGCCGAATTCCTGTGCAGGAAGCTGTCATATTTGCAGTCTATCGTAACATACGGTTTGCCGTGCTTTATGCAGTATTCTGCGGCAAGCAGGGAATCATCCCCGAAAAACGGGTCTATTGCAGCAGCGTCACATTCCATGGCAGCCTTTTCACAGGGACTGTTCCAGTGCTTTGCTCCGCCGCCGTATGCCGATGAAAAGAAATGCCCAAAGGTACCCATAGGAGTGCGTGCATCCCCGGTGATGATAACATAATCCTCCAGCCCTTCAAAGCTGTCGTCAAAGGTAAGAAGGCTGCAGTCCACAGATCTGTCCCTGTAGAAATCCCTGATAAGCTGAGCACTGCTCCTGCCGATGTGAGTGCCGTCAAGTATTACATCCGAGCCAAGGGATGAAAGCACTGTTGCACAGGTGCCTGTTTCTCCCCCCGGGAAACGGAAGCATTCCTCAATTTCCGAATACTCGTCGGGCTTCAGGAATTCCTTCAGGCGAAAGCTGTTTGATGCAATTATCATTCCGTATAAATATATCTTTTTCATATCGGTTCCTCCGTTACGTTTTTTCTGTGATCTGTTCATTCTATCCAATTTTACTATGGTGTGCTGACACTATCCGAAATGCTCAGATTGCAAACAGATTTGCCGTATTTCAAGGCAATTTTCCTCAGTAATACTTTCGTATTGCAAGGAAAATCAACGCAGAAAGGCGGTAAATATGGCTTGCAAGACGGGCGTTGAGCGGTAGTGTCAACACTCCCTAAGCTTTCTAAGGTATAAAGCGTAGCCTCCGGCAATAAGGATAATAAATACTGTTGCTCCGTAATCCCAGTACTGACTTGCCTGTTCCGATATATTCTGATTGGATATCTTTGAGGAAGCATTTATAACACCATGGGTGATAATGCATGGAATAATGCTTCCGCTTTTATAAAAGTACATAACAAATGCAAAGCCAACTGCTATTGCATATGCCATCTGAAGAAAGGTCTCAATGCCGGCATGACCTGTAAGGATATTTACTATATGTCCCGCTCCGAATGTTACTGCAGATATGACTATTGCCTGTTTAACACTGTCCTTCTCGATCGCCTTGTACAGAAGTCCTCTGAAAACAAGCTCCTCCACATAACCTGCAGCAGCCAGAGTAAGCATAGCGATGATCTGATGAAATACATCGTACTGCATAGTAACGCCGAACCACAGATTTACGGTACACAGCAGAATAAAAGGGATATAAAACAGGTATTTCCTGCTGTCCGAAGGACGTACCAGTCCGAATTTCTCTGTCAGCTTGTTCTTTACGATAAACACAGTCAGAACAGCAGCGATAATAAGTGCCGTCAACATGGAAACGGGACTTTCATCCCCGAATCTGCCTCTCATATTTCCCATAGCCACAACATAAATAATTATCCACATTATGGCAAACCACAGCTCATTTTTCTCATATATTTTTTTCATTACACCATTCCCCTTGTTATAAAAAAATAGGGAGAACTGAACAGCTCCCGATCCCGACGCCTGTTACATAGACAAATTTTCTCTTCGCATGAGCTATTGCTCCGCCAATTAACTGATGAGATCCAGTGCGAAGAACCGCTGATAAAAACCTGAGGAACCACCGGAATATGCGGATATTGCAAGTTTTTACGGTGACGGGTCTCATCAGCCGGGCAAGCGGTAAATTCAATCGTTAATTGGGGGAGCAATAATACTTTCAAAACCAATTATACAATCATTATACCAGTTTTTCGGATTATGTCAAGTTTTATTCTGCTGATTTCTTTCCTTATTTTATCCATAGAACAAATGATTATAGTATAATGAAAATCAGTGCGAAAAAACGCTGATGAAAACCTGGGGAAAAACCTTGCAGTATGCGGATATTGCAAGTTTTTTTGACGACGGATCTCATCAGCGGGACAAGCAGTAAATTCAATGGTTAATTGAGGGAGCAATATTTTTCTTTGCAAAAATAAACCTGAATATTGTTCTTACAGCAGGCTGTATAAAGAAAAGCTGAGTAAAGAATGCAAAAGGGAAATTGAAGCACACAAGCTTAAGCCATTCGGCAAGCAAAGTCCATATATTGAAGCCTCCCTGATAATTGTAATAAAGGAATGAAGCAATAAAGCTCATTGCAGGACACATGATCCCTACGGTTGCACAAATTATGGCTGATTCGAAAAGCACAGGGTGTACCTTGCAGGGATCGAATACTTTGCAGGCAAGCTTAAAGGAAAGCGGAGAGCCTATAAGTATCTCAAGAGTGTATGCAAGCACAAATTCTATAAGTACAACTGCCCATATCGGAATGGGAGAGCCAAACACAGGAACTCCTCCGATTTTATTTATTGCGGCAATTACTCTCGATTCACCTGTAAGCCCCATAAACATACTTCCGTGAATGACATACAGACTGTAAAAAACATAAGCGTGAACGGTGATCACAACTGTGATAAATGCGAACACCATTCTTTGAAATTGATTCCTTGGCATAAAGCATATCTCCTTTTTCAGGCAATAAAAAAACACACGTATAGTAAATCCGTACCGTGATCAGATTTACGCACCGTAAGGTGCAACGTGTGTCGTTTATTGCCGTATTTTTTTATAATTATATCAGAAATTCCACATAAAATCAATTGACATAGTTCCCAAAAGTTTTCAAAGCCATGGATCACGGCATTGTTGAAAAATATTATGGATCCAGGGACTTATACTAAGGAAACGCTGAATAAATCTTCCAATTTGCTTCAAAATGTGGTATAATA
>JBJERX010000098.1:0-40182 GCA_051882495.1 Huintestinicola sp.
GGACTATTTATTCAGCGTTTCCCTAATAACCATTTGTTCTATGGATAAAGACGGTGGATAGAATACGACGGGGTCAAGGGAGTTTGACGCAGAGTGGGCGTATTATAGCCGCCGTATTTTATCCATAGGTTAAATGGTTATTAGTATAATATCAAATCGTTCTGCAGGCAAAGCCGAAAGATAGAATAATTCAAGTCAAGGGAGCTTGACGCAGAATTGAATTATTATATCCGAGGATTTGTCTATAGGTTGATTTGATATTAGTATCAGCATAGATTATTCAAAATCGAATGTCCGATGGTTCCTTCGGGCATTTCTACGCCAAAATTCTCGGCGATAGTTGCCCCTATTACTGCGAATGTGTTCTCATCCTCCAGCCTTCCGCAGGAACTCATCGATGGAGAATAGGCAAGGAAGGGTACCCGTTCACGGGTATGATCTGTTCCCGTATGAGTGGGGTCATTTCCGTGATCCGCAGTTATTATCAGCAGATCATCATCATTGAGACAGCCCAGCAGCTCACCAAGCTTAACGTCAAAGCGTTCAAGCTCTCGGGCATAGCCAACCGGATCTCTTCTGTGACCCCAGAGTGCGTCGAAATCAACAAGATTTGTAAAACACAATCCCGTAAAGTCACGCTTTGCAATCTCAATGGTCTGCTCCATACCGTGAACTGAGCTTTTGGATCTATTTGCTTCGGTCAGTCCCTCACCATCAAAGATGTCATATATTTTTCCGACAGAAATAGTATCATACCCTGCTGCCTTAACTGCATCAAGGGCGGTTTTTCCGAATGGTTTCAGAGCATAGTCATGGCGGTTGGCAGTTCGTCTGAACTCCCCTTTTTTTCTGCCTACATAGGGACGGGCAATGACACGTCCTACCTTCCATTCATCACGCATAGTTATCTCACGTGCAATTTCGCAGCAGCGGTACAGCTCATCAAGACCGAAGGTTTCCTCGTTACCGCATATCTGGAGAACTGAATCCGCTGAGGTATACACTATCATATGTCCCTCAGCGATCTCCTCTTCGCCAAGCTCGTCAAGTATCTCCGTTCCGCTGGCACTTTTATTTCCGATTATTACTCTGCCTGTTCTCTCGGACAGCTCCTTAATCAGCTCAGGAGGAAAACCATTCTCGGTAAATGTCTTGAATGGTGTGGTAATGAGGAGACCCATCATCTCCCAATGACCTGTCATAGTGTCCTTTCCCCTGCTTGCTTCATTCAGAAAGCAGTGATACCCCTTAAGGTCTCCCGTTCTTTTCCCATGGCTGAGAGGATGCAGGTCAGCAATGCCAAGACCGCACAGGTTAGGTATCTCAAGGCTCTCAACAGAATCGGAGATATGCCCAAGGGTATCTGTTCCTGCGTCACCGTAATCCGATGCGTCAGCCATTGCACCTGCTCCCAGGGAATCTATAACTACAGTAAATATACGCTTGTATTTCATAGCAGATCCTTTCTCCCTTCATAAAGCTTATCAGCAATATTATACCATATTAATTATGTATTTACAATAGAAATTTGTATATTTATCCAAGAAACAGATAATGCAAATAAAAACCTCTTAGTCCGCTGCCGCTGAACTAAGAGGTTCGCTTATTTGGCAAATGAAACAAACAGCTCAATAAGATCGGAATACTGCTTCTGAAATTCACGTGCACCAAGTTCGGTGCTTCTGATCTGTCCGCTTATTTTTGATGAAACGAGAGAGTGGCTGAAAACTGCGGCTGATATATTGCATATCTCACTTATCCTTTTCGAAAGATGCTCATATTCAGCTATGGCATTGTTCAACAATGCAGAAGTATTATCAACAACGATCATCTGCTGGAAAAACTCACGGTCTTCGTCATCATGCTCCAAAGCCTTGAACTCCTTCGCAGATGCCTCAAATCTTTCCCTCTCTGCCTTTAATGTCTTGAATGTATTGCCCGCTATTCTTGCATCCTGCTTAAGCAGTTCAATGGATTTTTCTATAGATGGCATATACTCCTCTATCTTACGCTTGTAACCGTTGATCTTCAGTGTAGTGAAAACGTTGCTGCTGAGAAAATTTATTCCCTTAGGGTCAAGCTCCTTCACAAGCTGAAAGAAATTTTCAATATCCTCCGCCGCTCTGATGGAAATATTCCCCTCTTTGCAGCAGTTATCTATACATTTCTGCACCGACTGAACAGCTTCATTCATCTTCTTTGAGTACATTGCATTCACCCATCAGAGATTTGCGTTGAACAGGTTTTTCAGCTGATAGATAACGTCATCATTATCCGCATCAATGCTTGCAGCCTCATTAAGGGACGAAACCTTTTTCAGTTCATCCAGATCGGCATTATAGCCAATTGTGTAAATGGGGATCGAATAATGCTGGATTGGGGCGGAAATATCCTTTAAGGAGGCTCCCTCGTTCTGTGCACCGTCACTTAAAAGGAAGATCATAGGCTGAACATTGGGATTTTCAGTCATGAAATCCCGGAGCATTATCGCTGCTTCCGCAATTGCCGAATATGTAGCTGTATTGCCCGATGCCTGGAGGGATTCAACCGCACCCTGGAAGTAAGCCTGCTGGTTGATATCAAAAAGACCGATGGGCAGGTCAATATTAACGTTGGATGAATAGCTGACTACACCAATGTAATTAGTTGAATTAATGTATCTGATACTGTTGTTAAGAGAGTCCTTAAGTGCATTTATAGGCTCACCTGACATTGAGCCTGATGTATCAAGCACGAACACCGCAGCAATCGGTTTGCCGCTGTTCTTGTTCTTCTTCCATACCTTCTGCATCTGTGTCCATGTATTGCCGTCGGTTGCGGGGATAGTGCTCTTGTAATCATCCATGAGATTAAATCCGTACTGCACTGCAAGACGATCTGCGGAATCTGTTGAGCAATATGCAGCAAAGTCCTTGATGAGATCAAGCTTATCCTGTGAGATTCCCTCAATGGCATACAAGGGATTATCGTGTCTGATACCGTAGGCAAGGAACTTATAATTATTCTTCAGATCGGAATTATTATAATATCCCTGATACTCATTTATAAAGCATGTAAAGGTTGTGTTTTCTGCAGCTGTACGCATCTGGAGAGTATTATAAGCTACAAAGGGAACATTGCTCTGAAAGCGGTTGAAGCCGTCCACCGCACTGCTGCTGAGAGGGTTTGCAGAGTCATAGCTGTAAAGAGTGGAAGCAAGGAAGTTAAGTCCGGATGTGCTGGAAAAAGGATTTGTATATCCTGCGGTAATGGCACCGCTTTCAGTGGCGGTGATTATGGTATTGATATCAACATTGCCGTATGTTGCTTCAAGGGAGCTGTATGTATCGTTATCAATAAGCACACCTGCAACATTACCTACCATTTTATCGGTTATCTCTACAAGATCAGTTCCGCTGAATTCAAGCATATCTGCCCACATAGAAGCAGATGGAGTAATAGCATCGGGAATATATATACCCGCTTCAATATAATCCACCTGAGTACCTGAGGAAATAGATCTGACAGATATTCCGGCAGATTTGCCATTAATGGTATGATTGCCTTTATTATACTCCTCTGCAAGCTCCCTGAGCCAGCCATCGGTACCGCTGCCCGCTTTTTCGGGAGAAGAGAATATCTCTGCAACGATATCCTTGTTTGAGGGTCTGACAACATAAGGATAGGATGTATCTATATCGGGCAGTTCATTGTTTACATTGACAGAATCATATGTAACTGTTCCCTTGCTTGCCTGATTAGAAGTTATCTTAACCTTTCCGGCACTCGCGGTAAGCAATTTATAGGCTTTTTCATCGGTAAGATCTTCAGGGGCAATCGAAGCATCCGATGAAAAAACAGCTGAAAATACGATGGCTGCTGCGGCAATAATAACTACACCGCAGGCAATAGGTACTGCTTTAGAATTACTCATTATTCTTCCTCCGTACACTTATATAGTTTAGTCTGTTCTATGAGACCGTTAAGCTTAGCAAGGGAATCATCGTTTACGTCTTCTATCCTGACTATTTCAAGCAGCAGGCTGTCCATAGTATCAAGCATTTTTTCATTTCGGTCCTCCAGAGCTCTGGATTCGGAAATGTAAATTGAAGTCACACCCGAGTCATCATCCGCCGAACCGAAAACATCCATTCGTTTACGTATGCCTTTCAGGTTGTTATTAAAAATCCCCGTGATCTCTTCAAGAGAATCCATATAGGATGTATATGTCAGATCGGTTTCGGAAAATGTTTCGGCAAGGAGCTTTTTGAGCTGCTTCTGCTTTTCGATCATTCTATTTGACGCGGAACGGCATTTGTCCGCAATCTCCGAAATATCCCTGTGACCTGAGCTGCGTACCATGCTTTCGAAATATTTGGCATAATCCGCCAAAGAATCTATTTCACTCTTTTCTGTTTCGATACCTATATTTTTCAAGCTGACAGCCCTGTTCATCCTGATATAGTATAAAGTCAGCGTAATAATAACGGCTGTCAGAAGAATAAACACGGCAATTCCCGCAATAGTTCTTGAAGGATTACCGTTCATCAGGTAAAGCCCCTGCTTTGAGTAAATACCAAATATAGCGGCAATATAAAATATGTAAGATAATACCAGTTTGATTTTTGACATATTTCATATATCCTTTCCGCCATGACAAATTAATACATAGCTATATTTTAGTATATAATAGCACAAATACATTTTTTTGTCAAGATACCGTTAGTAGGCTAAGATAGATTAAGATATCATATTAATACTAATAACCATTTAACCTATGGATAAAATACGGCGTATTATATCCACCGTCTTTATCCATAGAACAAATGGTTATTAGTATAAAAGAATTCATAAAAAGGATATATGGTAAACAAAAATCCCACCCGCAGATATATCCGCAGGTGGGAAATAATAGCTATATCAAATCAGACCGGGATCAGCCGTTGCCCTTTGCCATTGCAGCAACTTCAGCAGCGAAATCGTCAGCCTTCTTCTCGATTCCTTCGCCTCTTTCAAAACGAACGAACTCAACAACCTTGATAGAACCGCCGAGGCTCTTAGCTACGCCGTCAACATACTTCTGAACAGTGAGCTTGTCATCCTTAACAAATGCCTGCTCAAGGAGGCAGTTCTCAGAATAGTACTTGCCAACCTTACCTTCAACGATCTTAGCACGTACCTGCTCAGGCTTGCCTGCCATCTTAGGATCCTCAGCCATCTGAGCCATCATGATCTCCTTTTCCTTCTCAATAACCTCTGCAGGAACAGCTTCTCTGTTGAGGTAAGCAGGGTTCATAGCAGCAACCTGGAGTGCACAGTCCTTACCAGCCTCAAATACCTTGTCAGCAGGAAGATCTGTATCCAGCTTAACCATTACGCCGATGCTTCCGCCGCCGTGAACGTAAGGAACGAGAACGCCCTCAAATCTCTGGAAACGACGGATAACCATATTCTCTCTGATCTTGATGAAGAGATCCTGAAGTGCTTCTTCAACGCTCTTGTCGCCGCCGCTGATAGTAGCAGCCTTGAGTGCGTCGAGATCAGCAGGATTCTTTTCGATAACTGTCTTAGCAACAGCTGCAACGAAAGCCTTGAACTCATCATTGTTTGCAGCGAAGTCTGTTTCGATGTTAACTTCTACAACAGCACCAACGTTACCCTCTACAACGGAAGTAACGATACCCTCTGCTGCAACTCTTCCGCTCTTCTTAGCCTGTGTAGCGAGACCCTTTTCACGGAGAATTGTAACTGCCTTGTCCTTATCGCCCTCTGCTTCTTCAAGAGCCTTCTTGCAGTCCATCATACCAACGCCTGTAGCCTTCATAAGCTCCTTGATCTCAGCTGTAGAAATCTTTGCCATTTTATATTCCTCCTGTATTATTATATTTATAACATTCATTATTATCCATAAAATGCCCGAACGCTTAGATCGTCATTCGGGCATTTACAGTTAAATATTAGCCTTAATTAAGCTGATTATTCAGCAGCAGCCTCAGTCTCAGCCTCGTCAGCCTCTGCGTTCTGAGCGGAACCCTGTCTGCCCTCGATGATAGCGTCAGCCATTGCACCGGCAATGAGCTTAACAGCTCTGATAGCATCATCGTTTCCGGGGATTACATAATCAACATCATCGGGATCGCAGTTTGTATCAACGATAGCTACTACGGGGATACCAAGCTTCTTAGCTTCGCTTACAGCGATCTTTTCCTTGCGGGGGTCAACAACAAAGAGAGCACCGGGGAGCTTCTTCATGTCCTTGATACCGCCGAGGAACTTTTCAAGCTTCTCTATCTCAAGCTCAAGCTTAACAACTTCCTTCTTAGGGAGAAGGTTGAATGTGCCGTCTTCCTGCATCTGGTGAAGCTGTTCAAGTCTCTTGATTCTTCTCTGGATCGTCTTAAAGTTTGTCATCATACCGCCGAGCCATCTTGCGTTTACGTAGTGAACGCCTGCTCTGACAGCTTCTTCCTTAACGGAATCGCCTGCCTGCTTCTTTGTACCTACGAAAAGTACAGTGTCGCCGTTTTCTGCAACTGACTTGATAAATGCATAAGCTTCATCAAGCTTCTTAACTGTCTTCTGGAGATCGATGATATAGATACCATTTCTCTCTGTGAAGATGTAAGGAGCCATTTTAGGATTCCATCTTCTTGTCTGGTGACCGAAGTGTACGCCTGCTTCAAGCAGCTGCTTCATTGATACTACGCCCATTTGTAGTTCCTCCTGGTTAAATAAAATTTTAAATTTTCCTCCGTCAGCCGTAACTCGACTTAAACCTGCCACTCCCATATTCTCATATGTAAGCCGGCAAGCACCATCATCAAAGGACTGACGTGTGAATTGCGAATATTATTATACCACATTCCGGTCATTATTTCAATAGTTTTACTGCACTTAATCAAACAAATTATCCTTTGAATTTTTGTGCATATCAAACAAATCATCATTATTATTTCTTATAAGCACAGTATCTGAACCTATCATGACAATATCTGTGCCTCTGACGACTACGTCCTCCTCACGTCCCAGAAGTCCGAACAGCCTTGGTCTGCCGTAGATTATGAGAGAATCAACACGAAGTGACTGAGTATCCAGCCGTACATCATCTATATAGCCTATTCTTGCCCCTGTAGCCACATTTATGACCTCACGGCTTCTCAGCTCTGAAAAAGTGCATTTCACAAAAATCACCTCATATCAATAATATGAGGTGACCGCTGCAATAATTCAGTATTGTTTATCAATACTCCCCTTCTGCGGGTTCCTTTCGGATATGAAATATCAGTCTGAATATCCCGGCAAGCAGCTTCGGGCTCTTGATAACAACCATTTTCATAGTCTAACCTCCAAATATGTATTTTTGAAAATTATGAGTTTTCTCTAATATCATATTCGGTTAAGAGATTTTTGTTACTTTCTTTCAAGAATTATGAGCAATTCGCCTTCGTTAACAGTAATGCATCCCGGAATATTCCCTTGGAACTCATTGCTCACTCCCAAAGGAAAGCTGCAGCTGAATCGTATATTGCTTCCGCTGTATTTCAGCCCTGAAATATCCGCTTCCGATTGTTCGGACAATGAAAAAACTGAAATATACGCGAATTCGTTTTTTTCATCCGAGCAGCGGTATGTCATTCCTTTTCGCAGAACGGTCATACTGCAGGTATCTCCCGCAAACAGAATATTACAGCCCGTTCTGACCGCATAAGTCATGGTCTGGATATTTGCCATACTGTGACCTGCTCTGCCGCCAAGTCCGCCGTATACAATGATATCATCAAACCCTGACTGGACAGCATACCTTACTGCCATGTGCATGTCCGTATCATCCTTTTCGGAAGGAGCGGATATGATCTCCGTTTCCTTGCCGTCCAGAACGGCTTTCTTACGCTTGTACGCTTCTGGATAAGCTCCCGGGTCAAAGCTCACCCAATCTCCCTCAGGCGACGGACAGCTGCAGCTGTCAAAATCACCAATGACTGCATCAGGGGCAATTCCGAGCATCCTGCAATGCATATATCCTTTGTCAGCAGCAATGATGTACCCGTCCTCGGGAACACTGACAAGAGAATAATTGTTTATATCCGCACCGCCAAAGATCACAGCTGTCATCTGCCGATCTCCCATTCGTTTATATTCTTTGCTTCCTCGTACATCATAAGGTAACTTCTGTGTCTGCTTTCGGATATTTCGCCATTCTTTACAGCTTCAATAACCGCACATCCCTTTTCTGATGTATGGCTGCAGTCCGAGAACCTGCATTTGCCCTCGTAATCCTCAAATTCCCTGAAACAATCCTTAAGCTTGTCCTTAAGGATTATCTGATACTGATTTGTCTCAAAGGATGAGAACCCTGGTGTATCTGCAATGAATCCGCCGTTATCCAGCAGATAGATCTCACTGCTTCTGGTAGTATGGCGTCCTCGGCCCAGCTTTCGGCTTATCTCGCCTGTAGCTAATCCAAGCTCCGGACATATATGATTCAGCAGTGTAGATTTGCCCACACCGGTATTGCCGGTGAATGCTGCTATTTTTCCGGAAAGGTACTCTTTAATGGACATGTAGCTTGACTCATCCGAATAATCTGCACATACAGTAAATATACCCAGCTTTCGGTAGATATCGGCTATGCGTTCATCCTCTTTGATATCATTTTTTGTAATTGCTATCATTGGTTCAATGCCCTTGTATTCACAGACAGCAATGAATTTATCAAGGAGCTGGAGATTGGGGACAGGCTCGCAGGTTGATACCACGAAAACAAGGCAGTCAAGATTTGCAAGAGGCGGACGAACAAGACTGTTTCTTCTCGGCATTATCTCCGAGATGATACCATCTTCAATACGACAGATATCTCCCGCACAGATAGCTAAACTGTTCTTGCGGAAGATACCCCTTGCTTTGCATTCTATTATTTCGCCGTCTTTTGCAGGAAGCTTGTTTTCGGTGTCCTCACCCAGGAGCACCGAAAAGCTTCCACCGACAGTTTTTAATACAAGTCCGTTATATCTGCTCATCTGCCGTTGATAATTTCATTCCACCATTCGGCATCGGAGGAATCAATAATATCTGCACCCGGATCATAGAAGGATGTCTCTTCATTGTCGGGGTCTCCTGGGATAAAATCGGGAACAGGGATAGTAGCTTCTGTTGTGACCTCAGGAGCACCGAACATTGCCTTAAGCTTTGCACGGTCAAACTTAAGCTCTGTAACAGTAAGAGCAGAAAAATCAACCGAATACTCACCGATGCTCTCGGTATCTCCTGCAGCATTCACTGCTTCAAGAATGATCTTCTGCTGTTCTGTACCCTCTACCGGCACAGAAATAGTGGAAACATAGCCGATATTATCAACAGATGTTGTTCCGGAAAGATTGCCGTTTACATATGCATTGAATATAGCCTTGCCCTTGAGTCCGTCTGGAACTGCAAATGTGATATTGCATTCCTGAGTAGGAGCCTTGCCTGAGCTGTAGGTGAGGACAATAGTCTGGAGGGGATTAACAATGTTAGGCTCGCCGCTTTCTGTAACAGGAGGAATGCTCTGTGCAATAACAACATCTGCATCTTCAACCGAATCCTCCTCCTGGAGCTGAACGCTGAATCCCTTCTCTTCAAGCATAGTGACAGCTTCTGCCTTTTTCTTGCCTACAACATTAGGAACCACAACGTCATAGATCTCAGGACCCATACTTACGTACATGATTACAGTTGAGCCGACCTCGACCTCAGTATTACGCTCAGGTTCGGTCTTGATAACAGTATTTTCTTCAGCATCGCTGTTCTGCATAACGATCGTAACTGCCAGCTCGCTGGCCTTTATCATGCTCTGAGCGGTATTCGCTTCAAGGGAATAAACATTGGGAACAGGCACCATCTGTGGTCCCTTGCTTACGATAGCCTTGACCTGAGTGCTGCCCACAACAAATGTTGCACCCTCCTTGGGAGTATGAGAGATGATAGTACCCTCGGGATACTCTGAGGAATATCTCTGTTGGTCAACAACAAGCTCAAAATACTGAGCATACTGTGACTTGCAATAGTTATAGTCATAGCCCTGGAGGTTTATCATAGTCTCGGTCTGACCTGTTTCGCCCATGAATTCCTTCATGATAACAATAGCTATAAAGGCAACGGCAATAATGATGACCGCCGCAGCAATAGCGGTCAGGGCAACAACAAAATAGGAAGATTTCGAAACCTCTTCCTCCTCGTCATCATCGTCATCATCATCAATATCATAATCATCATCTTCGATATAGCGGTCGTCCTTCTTGACGTCCCTGAGCTTAGCTTTATTCGTTTTCTTCACCCCATTTTTACCGTTCTTTGGACCGGTCTTGTATCTTGGACCATCCTCGGGAGTTTCATCTTCCTCTGCTCCGCTCTTTCCAAGTTCTGCAGGATCAAAATACTGTGTTTTTTCGGAATCGTTACGGAGCTTATATTCAAATACGATAGAGGGATTCTTCTTGAATTCTTCAATATCCTTTATCATTTCCGAAGCTGACTGATAACGCTTGGAGGCATCCCTCTGCATAGCTCTCATTACTATCTCACCAAGTCCCTCTGGGATAGTATCATTGATAGCTCTTGGGGACTTAGGAGTGCTGTTCATATGCATGAGTGCAACCGCAATGGGAGTGTCACCGTCAAAGGGCTTGACGCCTGTCAGCATCTCGTACAGCATGATTCCTACGGAATAGATATCACTCTTTTCATCTGTTATCTCGCCTCTTGCCTGCTCGGGACTGATATAATGCACCGAACCTATAGCCTTATCGGATATGGTCTTGCCCTCTTCACGGGCAAATCTGGCAATGCCGAAGTCCATGACCTTGATAGTTCCGTCCGGGAAAAGCATGATATTCTGCGGCTTGATGTCTCTGTGAACTATTCCTCTGTCATGAGCGTGCTGGAGTGCACGGAGTATCTGTATGATAAAGTGGATGGAATCCTTCCATTTAAGAACTCCCTGCTGCTCCATGAATTCCTTGAGAGTAATACCGTCGATGTATTCCATGACGATAAACTGCATCTTTTCGTTGAAACCAACATCATATATCTTTACTATATTCGGATGTGAAAGAACTGCGATAGCTTTTGATTCGTTGCGGAATCTTCTTACGAAATCATCATTGTCCGCATACTCATTTTTGAGTATCTTGACCGCAACGGTTCTGTCCTCTGCTATATCAACGGCTTTATAAACGTCCGCCATTCCGCCGACACCGATAAGCTCGGTGATCTCATAGCGCCCGTCCAGCTTCTTGCCGATATTTTTATCCATTCGTGTAACCATTCCTTTCTCTGCGAAAGACCGAAAAGTAAGAATTATTTGATAAGTGCTGCTGTGATATTATCTCCGCCGCCTGCTGCCAGTGCATATTCTACAAGCTTTCTTGGAACATCCTCAGCAGGAACATCCTTGACTGTCCTGAACATCAGTCCCTCCTCACAGTAATTGGAAAGACCGTCACTGCACAGAATAACTGCACTGTTATCAGGCATATCTGTTTCAAAATAATCGGGATTAACATTTGCCTCAACGCCAACCGCTCTGGTAATAACATTACGGCGGGGATGATTCTTTATCTCTTCCTTAGTTATGTCACCGCGTTCATAAAGGTTCATTACCATTGAATGATCCTTTGTGATCTGACGGATCTCATGACTTACAAGGTAAGCACGTGAGTCACCTACGTTCACAGCGTGGACCTTTCCTCTGCGGCAAAGGACTGCCACACAGGTAGTTCCCATACCCTTCCATTCAGGCACAGCTGACGCAAGATCATGTACTACAGCATTAGCCGTCTTTACAGCAGCTACCATCATATTTCTGATCTTATTGTCATCGAGATCCCTTCGGTAGCTTCTGACGATGCTGTCATGTATAACACTTACAGCTCTGCTGCTTGCTTCACTGCCTGCGTTGTATCCTCCCATTCCGTCACATACAACAGCAAATACAGCTCCGTCATCCAGCTCAGCAAAGGCTGTACTGTCCTGGTTTTCACTTCGTGAAAGTCCGATATCGGTATGTGTATATACCATCAATGAAGATCATCTTCTTTCTGCCGTATGACCCAAGGAATACCATCCATGAATTATACCTCATATTCACGCCTTAGCTGACCGCAGGCTGCATTTATATCGCTTCCCAAAGTTCTACGTACTGTAGCATTCATTCCAAGAGCTTCAAGCTCCCCTGCAAACGCAGCAACGGATCTTCGGTCAGCATGGTAATCCCTCTCCTTGATAGAGTTAACAGGGATAAGATTTATGTGAGCTCCCATTCCTCTCAGCCTTTTGGCAAGAGCGGCAGCATCCTTTTTTGAGTCATTCACGCCGCTTATCACAGCATATTCATATGATATGCGGCGGCCTGTCTTTTCATAATAGGATCTGCAAGCTTTAAGCAGCTCCTCTATGGGGTAAGTATTGTTAACAGGCATTACGGCACTGCGTGCATCGTTATCCGCTGCATGAAGGGATACAGAAAGTGTAAGCCCCAGCTTTCTCTCCGCCAGATCGTATATTCTGGGAACAATACCGCAGGTAGAAAGAGAAACGTGTCTCAGGCTGAGATTTTTGCCCTTGTCACAGGAAAGCAGATCAAGGAACCGCATAACATTATCATAGTTATCCAGAGGCTCGCCTATTCCCATAAGCACAAGACTGTCAACATGCTTTCCCGAGTCCCTCTCAGCCTCGTATATCTGGGAAAGCATTTCCGAGGGAAGAAGATTTCTGCGGAATCCCGCAATAGTGGACGCACAGAATTTACATCCCATTTTGCAACCCACCTGCGTGGATATGCAAAGACTGTTTCCGTGGTGATAATTCATCAGAACAGACTCCACATGATTGCCGTCAGAAAGTTCATACAGATATTTTATCGTATTATCTATAGAAGATTCAAGTCTTTTCACAACATTTAGTCGATTTATACAATATGTTTGGGATAATTTTGTGCGAAATTCCGATGAAATATTGGTCATTTCATTAAAATCCGTCACTCTTTTTACATGAAGCCATTCAAAAATCTGTCCAGCACGGAATTTTTTCTCACCCATTGCGACGATCTGTTCCGTCAGCTCTTCGGGTGAAAGGGACAAAATATCCTTTTTTCCAATGCCTTCTGCAATATAATCCATCAGCCCTGACCCTTTCTGCAAAGTCGGCAGATAAAGAACCCGTCGCTGCCGAAATCATCGGGAAATACCGCAGTCATAAATTTGTCTCTGAACAGCTCTCCCATTCCATCGGGGAAAGAATCGCCCTCAAAATCAGGATTCCTTTCAAGAAATTTTCTGACTACGTTTTCGTTTTCATTTATATTAACGGTGCAGGTAGAATAAATCAGCCTGCCCCCGTTTTTTACGTATTTGGATGACATCTCCAGTATCCTGAGCTGGATATCAGGGAGACCCTCGGAATCCCTCAGGGGCTTATACCTTATCTCAGGCTTTCCACGGATAACTCCGTAGCCTGAGCATGGCACATCGCAAAGCACTGCGTCAGCGTAGGGAAGCTTATCCGATGGCTTGGATGCGTCGTTTGTCATGGGAATAACACACTCAAGCTTTAGCCTTTCAGCTCCCTTTTTTATAAGGGCAGTACGCTTTTCATGAAGCTCGCAGGCATAAACTCTGCCCTGTCCGTTCATAAGCTCTGCCATTGTAAAGGTCTTGCCGCCGGGTGCGGCACACATATCTATAACAGTCTCCCCCGCCTTCGGGTCAACAGCCCTGCAGCAAAGCTGGGAGGAATAATCCTGAGCGTGGTAAAGGCCGCACTCGAAGGATTCATCCTGCTCCATATCCCCCAGACCGCTGACAGTCATACAGCAGCTGTCATGGGGATTCATCTCCACGGCTGCTCCCTTGGCTTCAAGCTTTTCTTTAAGCTTTTCGGGAGAAGTGAGAAGCGTGTTCACCCTGATGACCGTATCTGAGGGAAGAAGAGAGAATTCAAGGAGAGAACGGCATTTATCAATGCCGTAGCCCTCGCTGATACGCCTGATAAGCTCCTCGGGACATGAGAATTCAACGGAAAGCTTTTTTATCTCATCGCCTTTGACAGGAGGTATCTTTTTGCCTTCCCTGATGAATCGTCTGAGAACGGCATTAACAAGGCCTGCGGCAGATGATTTCCGAACTGCCTTTACAAGCTCAACGGACTCATTTACAGCCGCATTGTCGGGAATGCTGTCCATATATTTCAGCTGATAGATACCCATCATCAGCACAATAGCTACCTCTGTGTCAAGCTTTTTTGTATAGCAGGAGATGACGTGCTCCAGAGTTATCCTCCGTTCTGTCACGCCATAGAACAGACGGGATATGAATCTCCGTGAGTCATGGGACAACGCCTTGTCTCTGAATGCTCCCGAAAGAGCAATATTAGAGTATGTCCCGCTTGAATATACTCTTTTTATCAGTTCAAAGGCGATCTGTCTGTCTGACATCACGGTACCTCCCCATTTGTTATCTTCTTCTGTTCCTGTTGTTTGCAATGAATATCAGTCTGAGAAGCGAAGCTACCGACGAAAGCATTGCTGCAACATAAGTCATAGCAGCAGCTCTCAGGACGCTTTTTGCTCCTCTCAGCTCGTCATCATCAAGATAATGGCCCTCACGGATTATCCTCAGGGCACGTCCGCTTGCGTTAAACTCAACAGGAAGAGTTATGAGCTGAAAGAATACAACTGCACAATAAAGCAGAATGCCCGCTGTTATCAGAACGTCAAATGAAAATATCAGACCTATCATGATTATGGGCACCGAAAGAGATGAACCGAACTTTGTCAATGGAATAATTGCACTTCTTATCTTGATAGGGGCATATCCCACAGAATGCTGAACCGCATGACCGGCTTCATGAGCCGCAACGCCTACAGCCGCGACGGTAGAGCTGTTGTAAACGCTGTCCGAAAGTCGGATAACGTTTGCTCCCGGGTCGTAATGATCTGTAAGCTCGCCGCTGATGTGCTCGATACGGATGTGCTGAAGTCCGTTGCCGTCAAGAATAGCTCTTGCCGCATCCGCTCCCGTAAATCCTCTGCTGTTGCTTACCTTGCTGTATTTAGCAAATGCAGATTTGACCATGATCTGTGCGATCAGACTGAATATGACCGCAGGTATCAGTATGACTATCGTAGAGTCCCAATACATATTTTTACCTCTGTTCTTATTCGAGAATTATGCCCTTTTCCAGCTTGTTTCCTCTGAGGTAATCGGCTGTGGACATGCGTTTTCCGCCTTCTGACTGAACCTGAGTAAAGGTGATGCCGTAGCCGTCACCGCAGATAACAGTGAACTTTTCAGCGTCACATACAGAACCCGGAGCACCATTGTGATGAACTCCATCCATTTCACTTCTGTACACCTTAAGACGCTTTCCGCCTATAGACGTTACGGCACAGGGCCAGGAAGAAAGTCCTCTGATCTGATTGTGTATTTCCTTAGCAGATCTGGAATAGTCGATATGACAAAGCTCCTTTGAGAGCATTGGTGCATGAGTTGACTCCGCATCATTCTGAGGAATGGGATTAACATTGCCCTCCCTGATAGCCTGAACAGTATCAAGAAGCAGCTGTGCACCAAGCTGAGAAAGTCTGTCGTGAAGCTCATCCGCTGTTTCGTTTACACCTATCTCAGTCTCTGCCTTAAGCAGCATATCACCGGTGTCGATACCGTCAGCCATTATCATGGAAGTAACGCCTGTGACCTTTTCGCCGTTGAGGACGCTCCATTGAATGGGTCCCGCACCTCTGTACTTAGGAAGCAGAGAGGCATGAATATTAATACAATATGTTTTTGGTAGCGAAAGTATGCTTGCAGGAAGAATTTTTCCGTAAGCAACTACCACAATAAGATCGGGAGCAAGCTTGGTAAGGACCTTTAATGCAGTCTCGGCATCATCGCCCTTTTTCAGGCTCAGAGGCTGATATACCGGAATACCTCTTTCAAGTGCGTACTCCTTAACGGGAGGAGGTGTAAGCTTGTATCCTCTGCCCTTGGGCTTATCGGGCTGAGTAAAAACTGCAGTTACATTCTCACCGCTTTCGCACAATGCTTTAAGGCAGGGAACAGCAAAATCCGGCGTTCCCATAAAAACTATATTCATTTATTTACCTCCATTGAAGGAGCTGACGGAAATCAATCCTCCAGATCCTTTGGTGTAACGAATTCCTCAACGATATCAATAAACAGCTTACCGTCAAGATGATCTGTCTCGTGGCATGCACACTGTGCACCAAGACCCTCAAAGTTCATCTCGAACCAGTTGCCGTTGCGGTCCTGTGCTCTCAGGCGGCACTTCTTAGGACGTGTAACGTATCCCCACTTGTCGGGACATGAAAGACAGCCCTCAACAACTCTCTGCTTGCCGCTCTTCTTAACGATCTCGGGATTGATAGCTTCAATGCTGCCCTCCTCCAGATGCATGATAAAGAGCCTGCGGCAGTAGCCTACCTGAGGCCCTGCAAGTCCCACACCGTTTGACTTATCAAGGGTCTGGTGCATATCATCAAGGAGTGTATGGAGCTTTGCATCGAACTTGTCAACGGGTCTGCAGACCTTTCTAAGGATAGGATCCCCGTCAATAACTATATTTCTCAGTGCCAAATATTATCATTCCTTTTTTATGGTCACATCTAAAAACCATAGTGCCTCAGATGCGTAGTCAGATTTTTCGTCAGATCGCATAGAAATTTCGCAGGCAGGCTACCGCCTGTCAAGAAATTTCTATGTAATATGGCGGAAAATCTGCAAGCAGATGAGGTGCTAAGGCTTTAGCCGGTGGTTTTTAGAGGTGACCTTATATTAATGAATGGTCACGGATATCATAATGAAATATCCCCGTTGATGTCTATATATGAGGAAACGTTGGAGAATTCACGCTTCTTTGACGCTCTTTTCCATATGTCTCCTATAAAGCTTCGGAAGGTGCTGTTGTTGCGGCATTTTATTATCAGTCTGTACCTGTATTTGCCGTTTATCCGTTCAAATACGCATTTTGACGGGCCCAGTACTCTTATAGGCATTTTCTCCGTACTGCTGCTTATACCCTCTTTAAGCATAGCTGCAAAAAGCTCGGCGGCAGCGGACGCACATTTATCCAGGGGACTTGAAAAGCCTACAACGCATACATCGCAGAAAGGCGGGTAGATAAGAGCACGCCGCATGGCTATCTCCTGCTCGTAAAACTCCGTATAATTCTGGTCTGCCGCAAGACGGACAACGTAATGATCGGGTACATATGTCTGGATAAGTGCTCTGCCACGGAGGTCACCTCGTCCGCAGCGTCCAACAACCTGAGTTATCAGGGAGAAGGTACGCTCGTAGCTTCGGAAATCCCCCGAATAAAGAGCCTTGTCCGCATTCAGCACGCCCACAAGAGTAACGTTAGGGAAATCAAGTCCCTTGGCTATCATCTGTGTGCCGATCATGATATCATATTCACCCTGAGCAAATGCGGTAAAACGCTTATCATAAGCGTATCTGGAATAGGTGGTATCCGCATCCATGCGAAGGATCCTCGCCTTTGGAAAGAATTCTGCTATCTCGTCCTCCAGACGCTGAGTTCCCATTCCCGTAAGCTTAAGCTTACTGCTGCCGCATTTGGGACACGCCGTTATCATTTCGGTACTGTAGCCGCAGTAATGACAGATCAGTCTGCCGTTTGCCTTGTGATAGGTAAGGGGGATGCTGCAGTTGGGACAGGAAACAGGCTCACGGCAGGCGGTGCAGCTGATATAAGTGTTATAGCCCCGCCTGTTAAGCAGGAGGATAGACTGCTCTCCCCTTTCAAGGTTTGCATTTATCTCCTCTATCAGCTGTTCGCTGAATATCCTGCCTGTTTCGCACATATCTATTATCTCCACCTTTGGCAGAACGTCATGTGCATACCGTCTTGGCATGGTGAACAGTCTGCTTCTGCCTTTCAGTGCCATATAATAGCTTTCAATGCTTGGTGTTGCCGATGCCGGAAGAAGCACTGCATTGTGATAAAGACATCTCTGCAGAGCAACATCCTTGGCATTGTATCTCGGAGCGGATTCGGACTTGTACGTCCGTTCACCCTCCTCGTCTATGATTATTAGTCCGATATTATCAAGGGGAGCAAAAACCGCACTTCGTGTACCGATAACGATCCTGCTCTGTCCGGATTTAACACGCTTGTATTCATTCAGTCTCATGGAAAGGGACAATCCGCTGTGCATTACCGAAACAGTATCACCGAATAATCCTCTGAAACGGTTCACCGTCTGGGGGGTCAGCGATATCTCGGGAATAAGCATAATAACATTTCGTCCCATATCAAGAGTATATTGTATAAGCTTGGCAAAAACAGGAGTCTTGCCGCTTCCCGTCACACCGAAAAGCAGTGCTGCAGCGGCTTTGCCTTCGGATATCATTTCCGATATCCCCTCAAACACCTGCTGCTGGTCAGCGTTCAGACTTATCCCGTTGATATCAGCTGTTATCTCGGCATCGGGAACGGTTATGGTCTCATATTCGTAAAGCTCGGCAGAACCGTTCTTTACCATATTTTTCACAACTCCGGAGGTGATGCCGCAAAGATAGCAAAGCTCCTTAACGGAAGCGGTCTCCTCCTGTATAAGAAGGTTTGCAACAAGCTTCTGTTTGGGCGAAAGGCTGAAGCTTCCCGTATTGTTCAGATACTCGGAAGTAAGTCTGACCATACTGACTGTATCATCCTTGACCTTCTGCTTTACTTCGTCGTATTCCTCGATAAATCCGCCGTCGATAAGCTCACGTATACAGGCTGTATCAGTACCGCCTGACAGTGCGGATTCTATCATCATTCCCTGTTCACGGCAGTTCTTTACCTCTCTGAGAGAATCAAGCAGATCAGCCGCATCGGAGGAAAGCTCACCCTCTGCGGGACGCTTGTCAGAAGTCTTATATTTCTGTTTAAAATTAACGCTTAGCCCCGGAGGAATAAGCGTTCTGAAAGCTTCGTAATATGTGCACAGCACTGCATTTCTGAGCCAGATAAGCAGCTCAGTCTGCTCCCTGCCGATAACAGGAGCAGCATCAATGAATGAACTTATGAGCTTGCATTCCGCAGCCTCATTTCCCGAACATTCATCAACACTCAGTATTACGCCCATACGTTTTCTGTTGCCCTTGCCAAAGGGAACAATAACTCTTACTCCCGCAGCGGCACGCTCCTCCTGTCCCGGAGGGACGATATAGCGGTATCTGCGGTCAAAGCCGTATGATGTACCGCTGACTCCCACTGCGGCAGAAAGCTTCCTCTGAGAAGCAGCCATTTATTCGCTCTTGTTAGAGGAAGACTGAGAACTTTTTACAGAGGAGTCCTCAATAATGCTGAACTTTCTTGCAGCAAATTCCTCAACAGCAGTCTTTACAGGCTTTTCCTCAAGTATCTGACCATTGTTGTACAGTTCATCTGCGATCTCTCTTGCTCTCTTTGCAACGCCCACTACTACTGAATAATAGCTTTCATTCTTTGTTGCGATCTGTGACATAGCTGGTCTAAGCATTTTCAAGCACCTCATTAATCTTATTCTCTGCTCTCTTTCTTGTAAACTTCTCTGCCCGAGCAATGGCAAGGAAGTCATCAACTGCCTTGTTAAGGTCATCGTTGACAATTATATAATCATAGCTGAAAGCCTTGGCGATCTCTCCCGCGGCTTCACCTACTCGCTTGGATATGACCTCTTCCGTTTCTGTACCACGCTTTATTAAGCGGTTTCTGAGTTCGGAAACAGACGGAGGAAGAATAAAAATCGATACGGCTTCGGGACACTTTTCCATGACCTTCATAGCCCCCTGCACCTCGATCTCCAGGATAACATCCTTACCCTGTTCAAGCTGCCTGAATACAGGCTCACGGGGAGTTCCGTAGTAATTTCCGCAGTAGCTTGCATATTCCAGCATGCCATCCTCTGCGATAAGCTGCTCAAATCTTTCCTTGGTCAGGAAGTGGTAGTTCACACCATCGGCCTCACCCTCACGGGGATTCCTTGTAGTAGCTGAAACGGAGTAATAGAACCCATCCCGCTTGAGCACCTCTGCAAGAATAGTACCCTTTCCGCAGCCAGACGGGGCGGAAACAACTATCAGCAGACCTTTATTTTTTGCCATAAAAACACCTCTTGTAATGTAAAATGCTTTTATTAATCCTCCTCGGGATATTCCTCGGGGGGCTCATCGGATAATCTGCCTGCAATTGAACCGGGAAGAACTGCTGAAAGCACAACATGATCGCTGTCCATTACAAGAACAGCCTTGGTCTTTCTGCCGTATGTAGCGTCAATGAGCATTCCCCTGTCTCTCGCATCCTGAATGATCCGCTTTATGGGAGCTGATTCGGGACTTACAACAGCAATAAGCCTCTCCGCAGAGACCACGTTTCCGTATCCTATACTTATAAGCTTCATGTGCTGCACGTCCTTTCTACGCTGTTATTCGATATTCTGTATCTGCTCTCTGATCTTTTCTATCTCAGACTTAAGATCAACCACTATTCTCGTTATTGCAATATCCTGTGCCTTAGAGCCGATAGTGTTTGATTCCCTGTTGAATTCCTGGATAAGGAAGTCAAGCTTTCTGCCTATAGGCTCATCAAGCGTAACAAGCTCCTTAAACTGCTTCATATGGCTTCTCAGGCGTACTGTTTCCTCTGCAACGGCAGTCTTATCAGCGAATATTGCAGCTTCTGTAACAATACGCTGCTCGTCAACATTCTTATCGTTGAGTACTTCGCTGAGACGTGCATACAGCTTTGCACGGTAGTTCTCCGTTGATACAGGTGAAAGCTTCTCGATCTCTGCAACCATTACGGAGATGCTGTCGATCCTGCTGAGAACATCCTCACGCATTTTCTCGCCCTCTGTCTCCCTCATGGAAATGAACCTTTCCAGAGCCTCAGCTGCAACCGTCCTGACATCATTCCAGATAACTTCCTCGTCATCCACTGTCTTTCGGACATTGAAAATATCGGGCAGTCTCATTATCTGAGAAAGAGAGAGGTCATCCCTGAGACCCAGCTCCTCGTTTGCCTTCCTGAGTGCGTCAACATAACCCTTTGCAACTCCGGTATTCACCTGGATAAGTGCGTCAACGCCCTCAACAGAGGAAATGCTTACGCTGACCTCCACCTTTCCCCGTGAAATACGGCCGTTCATATAGCTTTTCAGCTTATCCTCGATATAGCTGTATGCTCTGGGTACTCTTGCAGAAAATTCATAGAATCTGTGATTAACAGATCGTATCTCAACAAGTATATCTCTCCCGTTTATCGTCTGCTCGGCTCTGCCGAAGCCTGTCATGCTTTTTATCAAATTCATCGCCGTCCCATTCTGATCAATTAATTTTGATTATATTTAAACGCATAGCGGCATTTTTGCAATATTATACCAATTATTACGGACACACGTAACTAGTTTATATTATATCACATATGATTGTTAAAATCAAGCTTTTTAGGGTAATTCTTAATAAAAAAGATACATTTCCGGTCAAAAAAAACCGGCCGAAAGAACATGCCTTACGGTCGGTCAGTATTTATCATTGAGATGATTGAGTTAATTCATCAAGTATGAACGAGACAAGCTTTTTTCTGCCATCGGGAGAGAAACCGTGTCCCTCTCCGCTGACCTCTTCATAGCGGATATTCTCATATTCTGCAGCTGCCCTGCGTGCATAATCCACGTTTACAAGGCAGTCAGAGTCGCCGTGAACAAGCAACACTCTGCCCCTGTAACGGCTGACACAGTTGAAAATATCCTCTTCGGGAATGCCTTCCACAAATTTAGGCGAAAGCATCATTCCCATGACATCCATTTTTGCGGGCATACCTGCCTCTGCTCTCCTTTTCCAGTCATCGGGGATGCAGAAAGCGGGATACAGCATGAACAGACCCTTGATATCATCTCCCATTGCGGCTGCTGTCAATGCGGAAATAAAGCCGCCCTGACTTTCACCGTAAAGGCAGATATCATCAAAGCCCATGCTTTTCATATGGTCAATAACCGTTTTCAGGTCGTCACATTCCGAACCTATGCTCATATCAAGTGAGCTTCCGCTGCTCTTTGAAAGAGTTGAACCGCCGCAGAAATCATATGCATATGCATATATACCATTTTTGGCAAGTGCATATGTCAGATCAAGCATATGCGAATGAGATGAATTGTAGCCATGGCTGAGAATTACAAGTTTCTTATTGCCTTCAAGATCCGCAGGTCCGAAAAAACGTCCGTAAATGCTTTTACCCTCAGCGGAAATGATAATTTCCTTATCGCTCACGGGATATTTCATATATTCCCCTCCGATCAAGACTGACAGGAAATCAGACGTTTATCTCGGCTGTTTCCCCTGTCATATCGGGGTATCTGTCAAGAACAGGCTTTACGCAGTTTGCAATAAACTCTGTAACCTGTTCGGAGCTTCTTCCTGTGTAGTTCTCGGGAACGAGAATAGAATTGATCTTGTCAGCATCAAGTCCGAATGCAGGATCCTTAAGAACACGCTCGATAAGATCGTTGTCCAGACCCTCCTCCTTGACCTGCTTACCTGCTTCCATAGCATAGGTACGGATCTTTTCGTGAAGCTCCTGGCGGTCGCCTCCGTTCTTTACTGCGTCCATCATGATATTCTCGGATGCCATAAAAGGAAGCTCCTTCATTATTCTCTGACGAATAACCTTGGGATATACAACGAGACCCGAGGTTACATTTATCATGATATTGAGGATAGCATCGGCAGCAAGGAAGCCCTCTGCAACGGAAATTCTCTTGTTAGCGGAGTCATCGAGAGTTCTCTCAAACCACTGTGTACCTGCTGTGAATGCCGGATTAAGTGTATCTATCATGAGGTATCTTGCGAGAGCACAGATACGCTCACATCTCATAGGATTACGCTTGTAGGGCATTGCGGAGGAACCGATCTGATTCTTCTCAAAGGGTTCTTCCATTTCCTTGAAGTTCTGGAGGATTCTCATATCGTTTGCAAACTTCATTGCTGACTGAGCGATACCGCCGAGAGTTGCAAGTATCTGAGAATCTATCTTACGGGAGTATGTCTGACCTGAAACGGGAACAACTCCGTCAAATCCCATTTCCTCAGCGATCATAGCCTCAAGCTCCTTGACCTTGGATGAGTCTCCGCCGAAAAGCTCCATAAACGAAGCCTGCGTACCTGTTGTTCCCTTAGAACCCAGAAGCTTCATTCCTGCGATACGATACTCAAGCTCATCAATATCCATGAGGAGTTCATTTATCCAGAGAGTAGCACGCTTACCTACTGTTGTAAGCTGTGCAGGCTGGAGGTGTGTATATGCAAGAGCGGGCATATCCTTGTACTGATCGGCAAAATCAGAAAGCTGCTTTACAACTGTTATCATCTTGCGGAGAACAAGCTGCAATGCGTCACGCATGATAATGATGTCCGTGTTGTCGCCAACATAGCAGGAGGTAGCTCCAAGATGGATTATTCCCTTTGCGTTGGGGCATACGGTTCCGTATGTGTAAACGTGAGCCATAACATCATGACGGACAAGCTTCTCACGCTCTGCAGCAACAGAGTAGTCGATATTGTCGATATTAGCTTCAAGTTCGGAAACCTGCTCCTGAGTTACGGGAAGTCCAAGCTTCATTTCTGCTCTTGCAAGAGCTACCCAGAGACGTCTCCATGTTGTAAACTTCTTATCTGCTGAGAAAATGTACTGCATCTCCTTGCTTGCATATCGGGTACAGAAAGGTGATTCGTATGTGTTTGTTTCCTGCATTAATATCATTCCTTTTTAAAGTATTCGTTGTCTGAACAGACAATCGGATTTCCATATAGAATTTATTATAACATATATTTACCCATTTTTCAAGGGATTTGATATTTTTTGCTCTATACTTGCAGAAAAAAATTTCCGATAAAATGAAAAATTTTCCTCTTGAGGATTGTATTATGTATGAAAGCAAAAAAATCGGAAAGGGTCAATTATTATGAAAAAAATTACATATAAAGCTATATCACTTTCAGCTGCCCTCCTGCTCTGCGGATGCGGAGCTCCTGCTGCAACCGAGATAGAGCTGACCGCTCTTCCCAGCGAAACTCTGATAACCTACCTTGAATCCGCCTCGGATGCTGCGGTAATCACATCTGAACCGCCTATGCACATTGAGACTGCTCCGGCAATATCTGTGAACACTATCGCTCCTCCGACTCCCCCGGCGGATAACACCGGGTCTTCATCAGCTGCAGAGGAAACGGAAGCCGACAGCATAACCGATGCATTGGATATGCATACGGACGAAGCGAAGGATCAGTGCATCACATCCTCAGACCATTTTTCATCCGATCTCATATTTATCCCTAAGAATTCAAGGACATATACAGGCTATGCACTGGCTAATGATTTCCTCGAAATGGATCCGGAGCTGTCAGATGACAACAATCTTGTTTTCAGAATGAAAGAAGCGGGGATCGAAAACATTGCCATAACCGACAGCATAAATGGCACCACCTCGTTCACAAAGTACAGTGTAGTTATTTACGATGACCTGACGGGTGAGATTATTGATGTAAGCTATGACCCGGAATATCCCACATTATATGATTGATAAAGTTTAAGCCGCACAATTGCTGCCGGGCATCGGCATAGCAATTGTGCGGCTTAGTTTTGTCTGAAGGGAACTCCTGAAATTATTTTTCCAGAGTTCCGTGAGAAAGAGCTGTAAGATATGCATTTATGAATCCGTCGATATCGCCGTCCATTACTGCATTGATGTTGCCGTTCTCAAAGTTTGTACGGTGGTCCTTTGCGAGTGTATAGGGCATGAATACATAGGAACGTATCTGTGCTCCCCACGCAATTTCCTTTTTGACACCCTTGATATCCTCGATCTTTTCAAGATGCTCTCTTTCCTTGATCTCGGCAAGCTTTGAAACAAGCATTTTCATAGCGTAATCCTTGTTCTGATACTGGCTTCGCTGTGTCTGGCAGGATACCACGATACCTGTAGGCTTATGAGTAAGTCTTACAGCAGAGGATGTTTTGTTTACCTTTTGTCCGCCTGCACCCGATGCACGGTAGAAGTCTATCTCCAGATCTTCCGGACGGATATCTATGTTAAGATCGGCACCGTCCATCTCGGGCATAACCTCCAGAGACGCAAAGGATGTCTGGCGGCGTCCGCTTGAATCAAAGGGTGAGATTCTTACAAGACGATGCACGCCTGTTTCAGACTTAAGGAATCCGTATGCATTTGTACCCTCAACAAGGATGGAAGCGGACTTAAGACCTGCTTCATCACCGTCCAGATAATCAAGAGTTGTTACCTTGAAATTGTGTCTTTCACCCCATCTGTTGTACATACGGAAAAGCATTTCAGCCCAGTCCTGAGCCTCTGTTCCGCCTGCACCTGCATGGAATGTAAGAATAGCATTCTTGCTGTCGTATTCGCCTGTGAGAAGTGTTGTTAGCTTCATTGTTTCAAGCTGTGACTTGAACTTTTCAGCCTCGGAGCTTAATTCCGAAACAGCTGCTTCGTCCTCCTCATTGCCCTCCTCAACTGTCAGCTCTATCATTGTGATAGTGTCCTCCAACAGCTCGTTTAGCTTGTTGTATTCGGCAATGGCAGCCTCATCCTGCTTGATAGTCTGCATTACCTTCTGCGAATTTTCAAGATCATCCCAGAAGCCGTCAGCAGCAGATGCTTCCTGAAGCTCCTTGATCTCGTTCTTTTTCTTATCAATATTGAGGATAGTATAAAGACCCTCCATATCCTTTCTGTAGCCCTCAAGCTCCAGTCTGAGTTCATCAAGTAAAAGCATTTTAACTCTCCTTATATATAGAATTGAATGACTGATGTATTATAAGCGTTCATTCGTCAGACGAAGCCCGCCTTATGCCGTGAAATATACTCGTTCAGAGGCATCCTGGTAGGCGGAGATATTTCCGCGGGAATAGAGTCGATATCGAAAAACCGAAGCTCGCTGACCTCCTCGGGCTGACATTTCAGCTCGCCATGCCACTTGCGGCAGATGTACAGTATATCAACAACGCTGACCTCATCACCGTTAGGGTAGATATAGTGAAGCTCCTCACCGGAAAACACGCCGAAAAGCTCAAGTTCATCAGCAATAAGCCCCGTCTCTTCATAAAGCTCACGGCGGGCTGCATCATCTGTTTTTTCATACAGCTCGATACCTCCTCCGCAGTATGACCATTTTCCGTTATCCACACGGCGTTGAAGAAGTATCCTGCCATTTTCATCGACGGCGATAACACTTGCCGCAGGGTACATTATAGGCATGTGTCCTATTTTGCTGCGAAGCTCGTGTAAATAGTCCATGCTGAAACCTCCGTTACTTTTTATGATCGTCACTCTTGATCTCACTCCGTGATTTGTAGCCGTGAAATCTGTGGTGAGTAAGCTTATCCTCATAGAATTTCTGGGCACTGTAAAGTCCGTCATAGCCTGAAAGCATGTAAGCTATTCCGATAACCAGTGCATAATATGGCATTCCGTCCCGTCCGAAAAGCTCGATGGTCAGTATAAGGGATGACAAGGGGCAGTTGGTAACTCCGCAGAACACCGCCGCCAGACCAAGTGCCGCTCCGAATGAGGGATTTATGCCAATAAAATCCCCCATCACACATCCGAAGGTGGAACCAACAAACAGTGCGGGGACTATCTCTCCTCCCTTAAAGCCTGCTCCCAGAGTAAGAGCTGTAAATATCAGCTTCATAATAAACGCTTCCGGAGCAGCGCTGCCATTGAATGCTCTGTTGATAACATCAACACCCGCTCCGTTGTAATCGCCTGTTTCGCAGAGAAATGTAAGAAGTATTACAATACATCCGCCTGCAGCTGCTCTGATATATGGATTGGGAATAAGCTTTCTGTAAAGCTTACCTGTGCCGCTTATAGTTTTACAGAAAAGTATGCTGACTACCGATGCAAGTATGCCGATACATGCAGTTTCCGTGATAACAGCAACTGCACCATAATCAAATTCGGGAACATTTCTTACATAGAACGCAGTAGCATTAAGACCGAATCTGTCGGATACCATTGCTGCAGTTATGGCAGAAATAAGGCAGGGAACGATCGCCGAATACTGTGCAAAGCCCACCACCGTTACCTCGATAGCAAAGACCGCCGCAGCTGCAGGAGTTCCGAATAATGCAGAGAATCCCGCAGCCATGCCGCACATTATCAGCATGGAATAATCATGATGACCCATTTTCAGTGGAGCCTTCAGAGGGGATACAAGACTTCCTCCCAGCTGAAGGGCAGCTCCTTCTCGTCCCGCAGAGCCTCCCGTCAGGTGTGTAAGAAAGGTTGCGGCAAAGATAAGAGGTGCTTTTTTGATGGAAACAGTCTCTTCTCCTCTTGCACCCATGATTATTCCGTTAGTACCCTTATCATCATCCATTCCGCAGACATGATAAAGCCAGACGATAACAACACCCGCTGCGGGAAGCAGCCACAGCAGCCATGGATACTCACTCCGAAGCTCCGCTGCATGCTCAAGACATATATGAAATACAGAGCCTATCACTCCGATGACGATACCCGCTGCTACAGCTATCACCATCCACTTGAAAAAAACACCGTACCGTTTAAGTCTGGGCAGGATCTCGCCGTTTATCCCGTTAATTATCTTTTCTCCGCTCACAGCAGCACCATCAGAAGTTCTCTTAATATCTTGCAGGCGATAGCTGTTGAAGCACCGCTCTGGTCATAGTGAGGAGAAAGCTCATTGATATCAGCAGCAGCAATATCAAGCTTTCTGAGCTTAAGCAGAGCTGTAAGAAGCTGATTGAAGCTTGCTCCTCCTGCTTCGGGAGTACCTGTTCCCGGAAAGAATGAGGGGTCAAGAACATCAAGGTCGATAGTCAGATAAACCTTTCTGTTTCCTATCATTTCGATAACTTCATCTATTGAATCAAATGAAACACCCTCAGGAGCTGTCCTGTGCATTTCTGTATGCTCCTTCGCAAAAGCGAATTCATCCCTGTCTCCGCTTCGTATGCCGAACTGGAACACGTGACCGTCACCCACGATATCATGGCATCGTCTGATAACACAGGCATGTGAAAGCTCCTGACCCAGATATTCCTGCCTGAGGTCGGCATGAGCGTCAAACTGGATAATGCATACATCCCTGCCGTAAGCCTCAGTGAATGCACGGAAGGCACCCAGAGTAACAAGATGCTCGCCGCCCAGCATAACAGGCTTTTTTCCCGCCCTGATTATCTCGGCAGTATGGTTCTTTATATCCTCCAGAGCGGATTCGGGTGAACCGAAGCGAAGCTCCAAATCTCCTGAGTCAAACACCTTCATATCAAGCAGATCTTTGTCCTGATACGGAGAATAGGTTTCAATGCCGAAGCTCTCGGAACGAATAGCCTTGGGACCGAAGCGTGTTCCGGGACGATATGAAGTGGTGCTGTCAAATGGTGCACCGAAGATGACTGCATCTGCGTCCTCAAAGGAAGCATCACATCCGATAAATGCATTTATCTCAGGTTGCATTGTCAAGCATCTCCTTTACATAGTTTGGTATAGCGAAGCATCCCTTATGCAGCTCGGTGTTATAGTATCTTGTCTTTATACCAAGAGAATTCCATCTGTCCGCATCGAAGCTGAGGGGATCAATTGTCTTTGAAGCAAAGCCGAAGAGCCAATGTCCCGAGGGATATGTGGGAATATGCACCTGATACACTCCGCATATGGGGAATATCTCCTTTATACGCTTGTGAGCTCTCTGCATAGCCTTTGCATCCTCACTGTAATATGGACTTTCATGCTGATTAACAAGAATTCCGTTCTCGGTAAGTGCATTATAGCAGTTGCCGTAGAATTCGCTTGTAAACAGTCCTTCTCCGGGTCCGAAGGGGTCGGTGCTGTCAACGATAATAAGGTCATAGCAGTTCTCCTTGCGGCGGACATAGCGAAGTCCGTCCTCAAAATGAAGATGCACGCGGGGATCGTCTAACCTGCATGCTGTCTGTGGAAGATATTTCCTGCTGACCTCTACTACCTGCTCATCTATCTCTACCATATCTATATGCTCGATAGTATCGTATCTTGTAAGCTCTCTTACCGTTCCGCCGTCACCAGCACCGATAACAAGGACACTCTTTATCTCAGGGTTTGAAGCCATAGCAACATGGGTTATCATCTCATGATAGATGAATTCGTCCTTTTCGGTCAGCATCATAAGACCGTCAAGAGTGAGAAATCGTCCGAACTCAGGGCTTTCAAAAACGTCGATCCGCTGAAATTCGCTGACGCCGCTGTAAAGCTGCTTATCGGTCCTGATAGACATTTTAACGTCCTTGCAATGGTATTCCGTGAACCACAGTTCCATAAATTATATCCTTTCTTTATCTTACTTTATAACCTTTATATGCTCGATAGCCATATCCTCTGTTCCCGTCATGAAGCAGCCTCGCTTCTTGCTGTAATCAATGTATTCAAGTATCTCGGAAGTCAGCAGCTCACCGGGAGCAATTATTGGTATTCCGGGAGGATAGCACATTACGAATTCGCAGCTGACACGACCCGCACTTTCCATAATTGGCAATGTTTCCTGCTCGCCGTAAAATGCAGCCTTGGGGGACATAATGATATTGGGATTGATATATTCATGATCCACCGTTGCGGCAATGCCCTTGGAAAATCTTCTTTTGATCTCGCTGAGTGCGGATACAAGACGCTCGATATCCTTCCATCTGTCCCCGGGAGAAATAATGGCAAGTATGTTGCCGATATCACCAAGCTCCATCTGGATATCGAAGCTGTCACGGAGAATATCATATACCTCGATTCCCGCAAGACCGATATCACGTGTGTATATTGACAGCTTTGTCTTGTCAAAGGCATAGATATCCCTGCCGTTCACAAGCTCATCGGAATAAGCGTAATAACCGCCTATCTTGTTTATCTCCTCACGGGCATATTCTGCAGATCTCACCACCGCACTGCAAAGCTCCTTTCCCTGAGTTGCATAATACTGTCTTGCAATATCAAGGCTGGCAAGGAGAAGATAGGAACCGCTTGTTGTCTGTGTAAGATTGATAATAGCACGGACATGACCTTCGGATATTCCCGCATTCTTTCCAACAAGGAGGAAGCTGCTCTGGGTAAGTGAGCCTCCTGTCTTATGCATGGAAACAGCCGCCATATCCGCACCTGCGGCCATAGCAGAAACAGGCATGTTCTCCCCGAAATAGAGATGGGTGCCGTGTGCCTCATCAACAAGCACCTTCATGCCGTGAGCATGAGCCGCTTCGGTTATCCCCTTCAGGTTGGAGCAGATGCCGTAATATGTAGGATTGTTGACAAAAACTGCTTTAGCGTCGGGATTAGCCTCGATAGCAGCTGTAACATCCTCAAGGCTCATTCCCAAAGGAATACCAAGCTTATGATTAACACCGGGGTTAACGTAAACTGGTATAACGCCGCTTATAATAAGTGCGTTGATGGCACTTCTGTGTACATTTCTGGGGATAATGATCTTATCCCCTTCCTTGCATACGGAAAGTATCATGGACTGAACAGAGGAAGTCGTTCCGTTTACCATGAAGAAGCATTTTCCCGCACCGAATGCCTCCGCCGCTATCTCCTCCGCTTCGTGGATAACTGAAACTGGATGGCAGAGATTATCCAGGGGCTTCATGGAGTTAACGTCAACATCCATGCAGGTCTGTCCCAGAAATTCGGTAAGCTTAGGGTTTCCCTTGCCATGCTTGTGACCGGGCACATCGAAGGGAACCACTCTGTTTTCATTATATTTTACGAGTGCCTCGTATATAGGTGCTTTTTCCTGATTCATAGTATTATTCCTTAGTTAATATGCTGCTGTCAGCAATTTTCATTTTCCTTACATATGAAGCAACAGCGACTATCCACACGATCATATCTGCCAATGGTACTGCAGCTGTCAAGAATAACAGCGTCACTGCCTCTGCCAGCCCCTCCATTATCCATGCAGGCTCAGGATGGAGGTACGCTGTAAAGTAGTAAATAATGGGTACGACAGGTGATACCGCAGTAAATATGCACGCCTTGGGATAACGTCCGATAAACTCTTCCCTGTATCCCCTGAAAGCACTGCGGCATGAAACTATCAGCAAAGCAGCGATAACAGCAAGAGGAACTATAATGATAAAGTCCGATTCATAGCTGCGGTAAGCATAGCTGTCAGGCTCGCTTTTATCTATCTCAATGGGAGCAATGTCTCCTATGGCATACGTTCCCGTATCACGGAGAATAGTCCTATGATAGCTTCTGCCCTCATACTCATACTCCACTTCGTAATCGCTGTAGGGATATGTTCTTTCCTTACTGCCGTATTCAACATATCCCACATCGGATTTTTCCTCCGAAATGACCGTTGCGGTAATGTCGATAATATTCCTGTTTATCCAAAGAGACCTGACAGACAGGATAACTGCAGCAAGAGCGATAAGAAGACCGATATTCAGAAACATCCGCTTTACATTCACGTATTTCATTTATTATTCAAATACATTCACTCCGCTGAAGATCTCGATCATCTCACGGCGGAGGAGATCGTTTATTTCAAGCCTGCGTTTCGGAGCCAGCTCATAGGTGTCTGTATTGAAAAGATAATTCTGGAGATAGATCTCCTTTATCATCATTTTTGTATGGAAAATATTCGCCTGATATACATTGATATCCATTGCGTCATATCTTTCAAGGGTCTCCTTGTTGATGTAATTCTGAATGGATGTGATATCATGGTCGATAAATATCTTCTTGCCCTTTTCGTCACGTGTGAAGCCTCTTACACGGTAGTCGATGGAGATTATATCCGAATCAAAGCTGCCGATAAGATAGTCCAGTGATTTCAGCGGAGTGATCTCTCCGCAGGTGGATACATCGATATCCACACGGAATGTAGTGATCGCATTATCGGGATGAAACTCGGGATAGGTATGAACAGTCAGATGGCTCTTGTCAAGATGGCCTGCAATATCCTGCTTCATGTTTCCGTTGCAGGATTCATCCAGCTGCCCGATAGATCGGTGCTCCTCAGAAATAAGCAGGGTAACAGAGGCACCCTGAGGCTCGTAGTCCTGCTTAGAGATATTGAGTACGTGAGCACCGATAGCCTCCGTAACGTCGCAGAGGATCTTTGTAAGACGCTCCGAATTATACTGTTCATCAATATACTTGATATAATCCTGCTGTTCACGCTGACTTTTAGCGTAGCAGATATCATATATATTGAAGCTTAAAGTTTTAGTCAGGTTATTGAACCCGTAAAGCCTGAGCTTGTTTTCCAACCCTAACATCACAATCCTTTCAAAAATATATGTTTATATGACTCGGTTATGCAGTCCAATATGCATCAGCATTATATGTATACACAAATATACATCTTATATAATAACCTTGTTCGGGTCAAAAGTCAATAGATTTCCCAAATTATTTACAGATATCCCGACACAGAACGATTTTCCAAAACATTTGTTCGGCATTATTTGTCTGTTTCCGGCATAATTCGTCAATTTCCGATTGTTCATAAAAAAGTTACAGGTTTTTTCAGTCAATTTACTCAAAATACTATTTACAAATTGTAAGTTATGTTATATAATTTACTTTATGTAGAGAGAGCTATTGATTTTAATTGCAGGATTATTGACAATATTATTAATTCAACTGAAAGGAAGGTGCACTCAGTGAATACGGATTTTCCACGCATTATCACACTGCTTCGAAAAGAACGTAACATAAGTCAGAAGCAGGCAGCCGCAGATCTGGGTGTATCGCAGGCTCTCCTATCCCATTACGAAAAGGGCATACGTGAATGCGGTCTGGAATTTCTTGTGAAAACAGCGGACTACTACGGAGTCTCCTGCGATTATCTTCTCGGAAGATGTGCAGAACCCTGCGGAGCGTCCCCTGCCGATACAATGCCCTCCGTTCAGCGTACCGAACAGCCTGCCGACACCGAAGCTTCCACTCAGCAGTCAAATCAGTCACGGCAGATGCTGAGTGATTCGCAGAGGCTTATTTTCTCCATGCTGAGCAGCTGCAAAAGTGCAGCACTCGAAAATGAGGTCATTAAATACCTTTCCCTTGCAGCATACAGAATATTCCGTGTGCTGTACAGTGCAAATCCCAGGAATGACAGACGCTTCTTCACTGTGGACGAGCCTTCTGCTGACGGATTCACCCTTGCGGCAATGGAGAAGGCTAAGGCTAAGGCACAGGCTTCCGCCATTCACAGTGATATGCAGAATCTTCAGATAACCACTAATATGCTTTCCGAACAGTACCACGAATACTCCTCCGCACTGCTTAACACCATCAAGCGATGCGAATCTGACATTAAAGCATTGTCGGAAACATCAGAAAACGAATAAGCTATGACATATTTCAATGGACCGATGCACATTCTGCACCGGTCCATTTTTCATAAGTATATGTCAGCTTTTTTCCATGCAAACATGGGAAAATCATTTCTTCACAAACAATATATTATTTACCTGCTCGGTTATATATATTTCGGTATCGGTTTCAATCAGATCATAGCTTTCAATAACCGACCTGTCATGCTTTTTTAATACTTCTTCATATCCATACGCAGTTTCCCTTTTCCTTGGAAAACGAATATTGCTTCTGAATGAATCAGTCATTTCCATTCCCCATTTTCCACAGATGTCCCGCCACTCGTCCTTAGTGTAAAATTTAATATGTCCGTCTTTTTTCAACTGCATATAATCATCAACAAATCTGTTACAGTCACAATCATTTGGGCATGGATCAGAAAGAAAAAAGCTTCCGCCCTTTTTGAGGACCCTTGCGGCTTCACCTATACTGTGGTCTATGTCGGGAAAATGATGTAAGGCATACCTTGTTATTATCATATCAAAACTGCTCATTTCAAAGGGGAGATCAATTCCATCATAACAAACAAAAGAAAGGTTCCCCAAGCCCTCATTTTCCGCTCTGATACGATTTGCCCCCAGAGTGTTTGAAACAATATCAAGTCCGACAATTTCGCATGCAGCATTTCTTTTGGCTATGGGAAAGGACATATACCCGCTTCCTGCTCCAAGATCAAGCACCTTCATTCCGTCCTTTATAGGTAGGAAATCCATTATTCGTTCCAAATGCTCAGAATCCTGAGTCTGCTTATTATAGAAGTCTCCGGAAGAAAAGCTTTCTTCAAAGCCCTTTCTTGCTGCGTTAATACTTGCTTTAATGTCCATCGTGATCCACCCTCTGTTTGTTCAGAAATTCTTTAAGCTTTATTTGAATATCGGCACATTTCTGAAAAACTTTAATACAGTCTGAATTAAGCAGTAATACCGGTATTAACCATCATTGTCTATAGAAATAGCATATGTATCCCGCCGCTCCGTCAGCGGCGGGCAGAAAGCTGCGTATGCCTTACTATCCTGCAAGGGAAAAATACTCTTCTGTTTGTTCAGTCATCTGTGCCGTTTTTTTCGCATAATCTATCATAGTATCCGCAAATATCGCATATCCCTTCCTTGGGTCGCTTACAAATACATGTGTCACCGCTCCGATGAGCTTTCCGTTCTGCATGATTGGACTTCCGCTCATTCCCTGAACGATACCTCCTGTTTTTTCAAGCAGCTCGGGGTCAGTCACCCTTATCACCATATTCCTGCTGCTCCCGCTGTCGGACATATCGATTTTTTCAATGGTGATCTCATATTCCTTCGGCATTGTACCGTCTATGGTGGTATAGATGGATGCCTTGCCTGTCTTTATTTCCTGCCGCATTGCAGCCTCCACTGCATCATTATCCGATGGGATGCAGTCCATATATCCGAATAGTCCCGCTTCACAGTTAAGCTCCAGCGTTCCGCTGCTTCCATTTGATATAAACGAGCCCACAAGCTCACCCGGTTCTCCCTCACGGCTTTTCTTCACTCCACTGATATATACATCTGCAGACTGTCCTTTTGCCATTGTGAGTACTTCCCCCGTATCACAGTCGCACACTGGATGACCAAGCCCTCCGAATATGCCTGTAACGGGATCGTAAAATGTTAGCGTTCCGATGCCTGCTGAGCTGTCTCTGACCCACATTCCTGCGTGGTAGGTATTATCCTCGGCGGATATCTGAGGTTTAAGAAAAAGCACTCTGCTCTCTCCGTCCCTGATTATCTTTACTCCCAGCATGTCTCCCTTGCTGTCAGCAATTATCCTGCCGATATCCTTGTTTGAGCTTACCTTCTTCCCTGAGATGGATACTATCAGGTCTCCCTCGCATATTCCCGCTTCCTTTGCGGGAGAAACCAGAGAAACACCGTTGTCAAACCCGGAAAGCTCCACTACCATTACACCGTCTGTGGTCATTTTGATCCCGAATGGATTACCGCATGGGATCACCATAGGCGTATCCACTTCGGTAATTGTAACGTCCTTGATGGGAAAGATGCCGAACAGACTCAGCAGGCTTTCCCTTTTCCTGCCGCTGCCCGATGAAGCCGAGTACACCGTTCTTGACCCTTTATTGCTTTCACCCGCCAGAGAGTAATTCTTCGGCAGAACGGTGCTGTCAGTCACAAGGAGATGATCGCTGAACTTCAGTTCTCCTCCTGAGGCAACGTAATAATTATCGGGAAGCGTCACATTGTAATAGATGATGCAGCCCGTTATGACTGCAAGAACAGTCATTGCTGCTGTGCGAAGCAGCCTTATGGCGACTTTCATTCGATAACCATCCTTTTTTCAGACGTTTCCTTGTCAAGGCGAAAAGATCCTCATGTGATTTTTTCGTCAGGTGATTTTATCACCCGATTTAAGTATCTGCAATAGTGCAGCAAATATAAGAGTTTTATATTCTGTAATTTTAGTCCCATTCTTTAAAAAAACGGGTCGAAAATAGCAGTCAATGAAATATCAGCCGAACAAGCTTTTTTTTGAAAATAATTTTGCGTAAAGGATAGAAAAATACAAAATAATCCTTGCAAATCTTGTGTGAATATGATAAAATAGAAATGATATCTATGCAGACTGATGCATATTTGAAATAAATGAACTAAGGATACTTATATATGGACAGATTCAGAAAAATAATGCTTGGAATAAGCATAGCTGCCTGGCTCGTCTGCTGCCTGTTTCTGAACGGGCTGGGAGCCGCAGGATTTATTATGTCGGACTATGACAAATGCGGCATCGCACTTATCATCTCAACGGTGCTTCTCCTTGCCGCTGTTATACTGTCCTTCAGCAAGAAAACTTTACAGACTGTTATTTCAGCCATATTGAATGCAGTGGGTACTGCTTTCTTTATCTATCCCATATCGGTAATGAATGCTATCCCCAACACCCTTATCCCCAAGGAAAGCACCGAGAAATTAGCAGGCCGCATCTACCCTGCTGTAATCGTTACAATTGCCGTAGCTGCGGTGCTTATTACAAGCTTTCTTGACCCGGTGAATGCAGAAAAACGTGCCGCACGCAGAAAGGCAAAGTATGATGCGGTCCACAGAAAGCTTAAGGACGATGAAAAAATAATCTGATATTATCCCCGAAATTGCCGAAAGGAATGAATTTACATGAGCGTTACTATAAAGGATGTTGCAAAAGCTGCAGGGGTTTCGGTGGCAACCGTTTCACGTGTTCTGAATAACAGCCCCGCTGTTTCAGAGGACACAGCGGACGCAGTTAATGCCGTCATCAAAAGCCTGGGATACAGTCCAAACTTTCTCGGACGGAATCTGAGAAAATGCGAAACAAATAATATCCTTGCAGTCATCCCCTCTACAGAGCATACATTTTACAGCGAAATAATCAAGGGTATGCAGGATGCTGCTTATCCTGAGTACGATATTTTTCTCTGCACAAGCTACAGCAGCCTTAAAGCAGAGATGCGTCTGCTTGAAATGCTTTTCAACAGAACTGTTGACGCTGCCGTTCTTCTGGGAACTCAGCTGAATGCTGAGCAGCTTCATGAGCTTGACAGCAAGTTTAACATTGCTCTATGCAGCGAACGTGTGGAGAATGCAGACGTGCTTACTATCACCATTGACAATGAACAGGGTGCTTATGATGCTGTATCGGAAATGCTGAAAAACGGTCTCAGACGCATTGCCTTTGTGACTACCAAGGGAACCGCTCTTTCATCCTATGACCGTGAGATAGGCTACACAAGAGCACTTATGGAATACGGCATAGAAAAGGATGAACGATATATTTTCAGAGGCTCCTATGATTATACCGACGGATGCAGGGCACTCGAACGCTTTATGTCACTCCCCGAACCTCCCGAGGCGGTTTTCTGCATTTCTGACCTGCTTGCGGTAGGCGTTATCAAGGAAGCTAACCGCAGAGGCATCAATGTGGGAACCGAGCTTCAGGTCCACGGCTTCGACAACATCACCCTCAGCGAAATGTACATACCGGGTATCACAACGGTTGCTCAGCCCGTATACGAAATGGGACGCACGGTTATCTCCAGGCTGATCGGGAACATCAAGGGTGATAACGTTCATGATACTATCATTCTCCCCCATGAGCTTGTTATACGAGGTTCTGCGGGGGCGAAAAAATAAGGAGGAAAGCTATGCTCACAGGTAAAACCGTTGTCCTCGGAGTATCGGGAAGCATCGCTGCATATAAGTCCGCTAATATCGCAAGAATGCTGAAAAAGCTTCACTGCAATGTTCATGTCATAATGACAAAGAACGCAGCAAATTTCATTCATCCCCTGACCTTTGAAACACTTACAGATAACAAATGCATCATAGATACATTTGACAGGAATTTCCAGTACAACGTTGAACATGTTGCTCTTGCAAAACAGGCTGACCTTTTCGTTATTGCTCCCGCATCAGCTAATGTCATAGGAAAGATCGCAGGAGGTATCGCAGATGATATGCTTACAACAACTATTATGGCATGTACCTGCAGAAAGCTTATCTCACCTGCTATGAATCACAATATGTATCATAATCCCATCGTTCAGGATAACATAAAGAAGCTGGAAAGCTACGGATACGTAATTATACCTCCCGACAGAGGAATGCTTGCCAACGGAGACAGCGGTGACGGCCGCATGCCCGAGGAAGCTCACATAGTTGAGTGCATCCTCCGTGAAACAGCAATGAAGCATGATATGTCCGGAATGAAGGTTCTGGTGACTGCGGGTGCGACCTGCGAAGCCATCGACCCGGTAAGATACATCACCAACCATTCCACGGGAAAAATGGGCTGTGCCGTTGCAAGAAACGCTATGCTGCGGGGTGCGGAGGTAACTCTTGTCAAGGGTCACACGGATATAGCTCCCCCGCCATTTGTTGATGTCATAGATGTGACCTCTGCGGAAGATATGTTCAATGCAGTTACTGAAAAAGCAGCCGATATGGACATAATCGTAAAAGCGGCTGCGGTAGCGGATTACCGTCCTGCAGAGGTTTATTCGGAAAAGGTAAAGAAATCGGAAGGAGAGCTTTCCATTCCTCTTGAAAGAACAAAGGATATTCTTGCCTATCTTGGAGAGCACAAAAAAAAGGGACAGTTTCTCTGCGGATTTTCTATGGAAACTCAGGATGTCATTGAGAATTCCCAAGCAAAGCTTAAACGGAAGAACCTTGACATGATAGCCGCCAACTGCCTGAAAACCGAGGGTGCAGGCTTCGGGACAGATACAAATGTCCTTACGCTTATCACCGAGAGTGATATCACTCAACTTGATAAAATGTCAAAGGACGATGCAGCAAGGGTACTGTTTGACAGAATACTTGCAATGAAGAAATAAACGGAGGAAGATAATATGTCCGGAATTATGCGTATAGCCGAATTTGAAAAGGTATCCTTTGAGCAGTTTTCAGCTGACCTCAAAGCACTGTTCCCCGATTTCGATGAACACAAAACACAGTATGTTTATGACAATATCAAGCTGCCCAAAAGAGCCACATCAGGTTCGGCAGGATATGATTTCTATCTTCCTATTGATCTTCTTAATCTTGAACCGGGCATGAGCGTAAGCATCCCTACAGGCATCCGCTCAAGAATAGCCAATGGATGGGTACTGATATGCTGTCCCAGAAGCGGTCTGGGATTCAAGTTCAGAATGAGACTCAGCAACACAGTGGGAATTATCGACAGCGATTATTATAACGCAAAAAATGAGGGTCATATCATAGCTAAGGTATCCAACGAAAATACCGAGAACAAAACCATCTCACTTGAATCAGGCAGTGCGTTTATCCAAGGTATTTTCCTGCCCTTCGGAATAACAGAATCCGATGATGCAAGCGGAGAAAGAACAGGCGGCTTCGGCAGCACAAGCAAATGATTCGGAAATGAAAGGATAACATATATGGAGAAGAAAAAAAAATACGTAGCTCTCACCTTTGATGACGGTCCCAACACAACCACCACATGTGATGTTCTGGACAAGCTTGAAAAGCTTGGCGTCAAAGCGTCATTTTTCCTTGTAGGAAATAATATCACTCCGGAAACAGAAGAGGTGATACGCCGTGAGGACGCAATGGGATGCGAGATACACAATCACTCACGCACTCACTCTGCCATGTGTGAGATGTCCGATGAAGAGATCTCCGCAGAGATAAAATTTACTTCGGATAAGATCGAAGCTATAACAGGCAAACGTCCCGCCTTTTTCCGTCCCCCCTACATCGCAGTCAGCGACAATATGTTCGGACCTGTGGGGCTCCCCTTTATCGCAGGCTTCGGAGCGGAGGACTGGATAGATGAGATCTCCGCTGAGAAACGTGCCCAAAGGATAATCGCTCAGGCAAAAGACGGAGCTATTATTCTTCTCCATGACATGGAGGGCAATTTCAGGACAGTTGATGCCCTTGATGAGATCGTAACTGCTCTCAGATCTCAGGGATATGAATTCGTAACCATGACGGAGCTTTTTGCAAAGGGCGGTCTGCCTCTTAATGAAGTCCCTCACATTGTTTACTCATGTACATCTCAGACGATATAAGTCAACATCTCACAATCAACACGCCTTTTTCTGCCGTTTCAACAACAAATGAAACGGCAGTTTATTTATTATTCACAAAATAGACACCCACCGAAGTTGAAAAGCAATTTTATGCATGATATAATATTATTTTGTATAATTAATACCGGAATAAATAACAGAGAGGATAAAGTTTGAAAAAATATTCACGACCTAATTCAGCCAAAAGGGCGCAGAAAGCCAA
>JBJERX010000099.1:0-10612 GCA_051882495.1 Huintestinicola sp.
TGCGATAATGGCAACGATCAATTTTGATTCTAAGGCGGTGAAAAAACAGGCAAAGTTGTTAGAAGAGGCGGCAGATCAGATCCAAAACCAGACGGTAAAAGTGATGAACGCTGCCAATGAGGCTCTGGCGGCTTCCTGGTCCGGGAAAGCCGGTGAGATATTTGTGAATTTTATGCAGGAACAGAGTAAGGGTCTGTCTTCTCAGACAGATTCCTTAAAGGAGATCGCTGCCCTTTTGCGAGATGCCTGCACTACCATGGAAAAAGCAGAAGCACAGGCAAAGGCAGTGGTAAATAAGAGATAGGAGGAAGAGAATAATGGCATCACAGCAGGTAAATGTGGCAAAATTAAAATCCGCAGGAACAAATCTGACCAATCTGGCATCAAAAATGAAAGGCGAGATGAATAAGTTAGATGAAAATATCCAGAAAGTGTCTTCTGTATGGAGCAGCGAAGCAAGTGCTTCCTATCTGAAACGCTATCAGGATGATAAAGCCAATCTGGCACAGCTGACCCAGATCTTACAGCAGATGGGGGCGGCGTTGGGAGAATTTTCTCAAAATTATACCAACGCGGAAAACAAGGCCATGGATGTGGTAAACAAATATTTCGGGAAATAAGGAGGTAGAAATATGGCAGATACAAACATTAAGGTGGATCCCAAACAGTTGAAAACCTATTCTAACGAGATCAAAACGGGCTATAAAACTATGTACAGCTATCTCTCGGAAAGCAAAACAGCGGTGAAAAACTTAAAATCCACTTGGACCGGCAGCGGATCCGCTGAATTTTATAGCCGTTTCGATTCCATTATCGGAAAGTGCGAGGATCTATTAAACCAGGTCAATTCTTATGCGTTGATTCTTTCAGAAGCAGCCGATGTATATAGCACCAATGAGCAGAAAATCTCCAGCTCTGCGGGGAAACTGAAGATCAATTTGAAATGAGAGGTTCCTTATGGCGCATGTAAAAACATCGGTAGACAATCTGAATCAGCAGAAAAGAGAGTATGAAAAAGCGGTTAAAAGCCTGAATAATGCTCTGGAGCAGATTAAAAAGGTAAACCGTTCTCTTGGAAAGGATGATATGTTGGAGGGAGTGCGAACTGCGCTTACAAAACTGTCTGCATCCCTGGAAACAAGGGCAGAGGCACTTCTTCTTATGACCAAAACTTTGGAACAGTCCGGGGAGAAGTATACTGCAGCCCAGAAGAAGGCTGTAGCAAAAAGCAATCAGTTTCGTGCCCATAACCGGGATTTTTATGGAAATCCGGTGGTTGTAACTGCAACAACTGTCGTGGTATCTGCATCCGGAGCAGACAGCAGTATCACCATAACATCCCCGAATACGGTAAATGTATCGGTTCAGACAGATTCCGAAATCCGTCCGGTTACATATGTGGAAAGCGGTTTCGGTACAGACGTCTCTCAGGCAAGTGCGCCTGCTGGAAATACAGCAATCCCGGAAGCAGCTGAGTCTTTCGCATCCGAATTGATTGAGGAGCCGGTTTCTACGGGAAGTGTGGGCGGTGGCCCTGCGGAAGTGGGAGCAGTTACCGGTGATGTAGATACAGGCTCCTCTAACCCGGGGGCAAATGTGTTTGCAACAGGATCCGCAGCAACAGAAGCAGCCGCAGTAACAGAAGCAGCCGCAGCAAAAGGATCCGCAGCAACAGGAGCCGCAGCAATAGGAGCTGCAGCTGCAACAGGAGCCGTCATTGGCGGCGTTGCAGTCGCGGCGATGGATTCACTTGGAAAGCCGGGACAGAAAAAAACAGGATCAACGCAGAAAGAGAAGGAACAGGAACTGACTACAGACATAGAAGCACAGTTAGAAGCGGCAAGAGAGCGTTTAAGACGGATTAATGAAGAGCAGGATATCGGTGGGATCTGAGAGAAAATCATATGGTATTGGGAGAAAGGTGCAGGGTATGTCTATCAGCCAGGTCACTTTTTCTACCAGCGATTTTTTCCTGTGAAACTTACTGATAACAGCAATGAATTCAAGAATTCCGCGGCAATCGAGAAAAGCATATACGGAACACTTTGTACTGATCTGTTTTTTGTGATAGGATGGCTTCATATCAAAAAACGCATATTGAACGCGATCACGAATTCATATGTCAGGTTCATCCAAAAGGACGCTCCTTTGACAAACCGACACAGGCAGATGTTGCACTGCTTGCCAATCACTTTAACAGCGTTGCAAGAGACAGTTCAGACGTTAAGTGTCTATACGACGCTGCTAAAGATTTTATTGCAAAGAAGCTTCCATTTGTGCTGTGACTCAGAAAGATTCCGGCTGATATGGTGGTAATGAGTCCGACTCTGCTTGATAAGTAATTTCCGGACTCCTTTTCCATATCAACAATCAGGGTGTTGCATTTACTTTTACACTCGTTTTTGCAACGCTCAGCTTTGCTATTTTCAAATTCAGGCAATTTCAGCTTGAATAGTAATACTTTTATCCATCTTTTATTTGAAATTGGCTGTCTTCATAATGTTTGATATGCTGATCTATCGGAAAGCTGTTCGCAGGAATGTGTGGAGAAAGTATTTGATGGACTTCAGAACTCGCTGGGTGTCAATACATTCCGCTCCATCGCGGCGAGAGATCCACCCGAATAATCGCCTGAATTATTTAGGGTGTGTTGACACTACCGCTCAACGCCCGTCTTGCAAGCCATATTTACCGTCTTTCTGCGTTGATTTTCCTTGCAATACGGAAGTATTACTGCGGAAAATTGCCTTGAAATACGGCAAATCTGTTTGCGATCCGAGCATTTCGGATAGTGCCAACACACCCTGGCTTTTACGATGGATTTTTATGCCGGGAAAGGAGGATATCTGTGGAAAGAAAATATATTTCAGCGGTCAAAGCAATGGACGGATATGTTCTGCAAGTCGATTATGTGTCCGGCAGTTGTCTGTTGTTGGACATGAAGCCGTATCTTGACAAAATCCGGTTTCGTTCGCTTGCCGATCCGCAGGTGTGGAACAGCGCCGTGACCAACGGCATCTTTGTCCGCTTCGGCAATGTGGAACTGAGCCATGATGAAATATTGTCCATGGCGGAGCGGGATCATAATCCCCATCAAAATTTATGAAGGAAACGAGAGGAGAAAATGAACATGAAAAATTGGGAAAAGTATGCAAGCCTTATACTGGCATCGGTTTTGTGCCTGAGCATGGCCGCCTGCGGGGAAACCGGAGGCGATGAAGAAGATGTCATTAACGGAGACGAGACTGGTTATGAAAAAGATGTCATTAACGTAGACGAGACTGGTTATGAAGAAGATGTCATTAACGGAGACGAGACTAGTTATGAAGAAGATGTCATCAGCATTGAGGATCTGGAGGGGTTCTGGTATCCGGTAGAGGGGATCGGTTCCACTACATCTGTACTGATCAGTATTTATATTGATGGGACAGCCGGAACCTGGGAGGAATATGACCAATATGGTGACCCGACAGGAAATACCGGAGATGCTTATACCGATGGAATAGTCCTTACATTGGCGGATGTGTCATTTTTTGGAGAACCGGAGGATGTGGAAGTTCCGATTGGCGATGCAGATACACTGTTAGATGAAACCGGCGAGATCTACTGGATCAAGGGGCAGCCTGACTTTATGGAGAAGCTGGAGCAGTCGAGTATATCCGGCATCTGGTATTACAAGGGCGATTATACCTCGGAGTACCAGACGATCCTGACGCTGAACGAGGACAGAACATACACCAGGAGCGATGCCGAAGAGGGGACCTATACCTTTGAGGAGATGGAGGTCTCCAACGTGGATCCGAATACATATGAGACCACAACCGAGCTTCGTCAAGTGCTCACGCTGTCCGGTGGTTTTATGGACACCATCTTCTATCTGGCTAACGATGGCCAGGTCCTGGTGGACTGGTCCAAAGTCAATGAAGGTGAGGAGTTTTTCGTTCACGAGAGTGCTCTGGACAATGAGGAGCTTTTGAAGCTGTACCGGATCACGGACGGAAATAGCTACTGGGGCGAGGAGTATACGCTTGCGTTCCTCCGGGGCAATACCCTGTATCGCAACTACGTCAATGGATCCCAGGATCCTGTGTACGGGACATGGGAGATCTCCGGTGATACGATCACCATCACCTGGGATGACGGCGAAACGGATGAGGCCATTCTGGATTCGGAAAATCCGGATTCGCTTACGCTGAGCTCCACCGGTGAAACCTTCGCGAAGCTCTTTTAAAGGGGGCTGCATTCCTGCCAAAGCGGTCTGCACCTGACGACCTTCTCTACCTGGGGCGGTCTGGTCTCAGATGACGGTGATGGGCTGACCATTGTAATAAACACGGTGTTACCGCACAATTTCTTGGATGACGGGCAGACCTTGGAGCACTATCTGACTTCGCAATATGCATACCAGATTTATTCAGTGATTCCTTAGCTGCTCCGCGTACATTGTGACCTATACCGTAGGAGAGAATGAGGATACCTGTGATTGGACCGTTTTTGCCATGGACACAGATCACTACACCTATCTCTACGCTATGGCTGATGCGGTAGAAGATATGAAATCAATTTATCAGGACATTTACGTTGGCTTGTATCTGTCTGACGGAGGATATGATAATGATGATAAAACAGAACGTGAACAGAATCTTACCGGCGACGCTGGCACTGATGCTGTGTCTGAGCCTTTCGGCCTGCGGAGGAGATTCACAAAGTGCGGAAAGCACCAAGCGTACAAAAACCGGGATAAAGATCACAGACTTTCTTGGGGGTGTCTCCAACGGAGGTTCGGGCAACGTCACTCGCAACGAGAACGTTGTAAAGGAAACAGCAGGCGGCATCAGCGAATACGTCGGTCTGTGGGAGTGTGTGGGCGAAGATGCCTGGCTCAGGATCTATGAGGGTGAGGCGTGGGAGTTCCTCAACGATCAGGAGGTCGCTATCGCATTCGGTTCGCTGTGGGTGGATGAGACCGGCATCACGCTTTACTTCGATGACACCGGCGATGTGGTGATGCGGCTTGACCGCACGGAGAGCGGCGAACTCATAGACAATGAAAATGGCGGGGTGTTCATTCTTGTGGACGGCATCCGGTCGAGTGAGCCCTATTTTACCCGTAACGGACTTGCCATCAACGCCGAGTTGGATCAGGGCGTCTTCCTGTTGGAGAACGGCTTTGCCAGCTACGAGGGCGACACCGGCGCCGGCTATACCGTGGGAGAATGCTATTGGGAGGTCACTAAAAACTACGACGAGACCCGGGACGGCATCCGGGAGATCAAGCTCGAGGCCCTCTGCTATGTCCCTCAGTCCTCCATAGGTACCTTTGACGGAAAACCCAAGATCAGCTCATACCATCAGCTATATGATTTCTATACCGGCAAATGGTTCACCAGGATCGACGAATATAAAACCAGCTCCCGGGGCAAGGACTACTACCTCCACACCGTGGAGTGGAACGGCCGGAGCGGGATCATTGAATTCACCCGCTCCACCGACTGGGAGAACGATGTGGGCGATTGGGCAAAGGTTGGCACCACGCACTACCACATCTTTATGCCCGAGTGGTATGACGGTCTTGTCCTGACCTTAGAGCCTCTGCCGGACAGCTACGAGGGCTTTACGGAGTTTGACCACCGTCACTATGCTTACGCCGAGGCCAGCATTATGGATATCGATCCGCTGGATCCCTATGGCTGTCTGTTTTTCGACATCTGCGGCTGAGTCAGCTGACAGCGGTTTTGACGGTCCGGTTTACCGGATGTTTCCTGAAGCCGCCAGTCCATGTAATTCAGAACAGGCTAAGGTCGCCATTCATACTAATCTTCAATCAACCTATAGACAAACCCTTGGCTGAAATAATCACATTCGTCGTCAAGCTCCCTTGCAAGGCGGCAAGCCTTGCTGCGGTTGCTTTCCTAGACTGTGATTATTTCATCTGTCGGCTTTGTCTATAGAACGATTAAAGATTAGGATCAGTTCTGATCCGGAGTTCCGAGAAAATGCTCTATAAAGCGTTCTGTACATAAAATCGTATGTTTTTTGCATGTGATGCTGATGCTTCCCCTGTTTTCCCTGACCGCATTGGCGGCAGATAGCAGTGCGGAACTGCGATCTCTGCACTTCGACATCGAATTGTGGAAGGACGGAAGTGCGTATATCACGGAGACAAGGGAGATCGTGTTCAACTGAGAAAATACCGTCCACATCTATTTCCGGCAGCAAGGCTCCGGCACCTGCGTCTTCCAGATCAGCTGCCGGATGGAAAACGCCGTGAAGCTCTATTCCGATGTGGGCGGTTTTTTCTGGGATCTCACCGCAGAGACCGTCATTTCCGATATTGAGATGCTCACCGCCACATTGGCGGTGCCTGAGGGTGCCGCGGAAAGAGAATTTACGGAAAGAGTCAAATCAAAGGACATAGCAAGATATTCCCGCATAAGGTTGAAGCATCGCCTGATTGTATCTGCGGCTGCAGGAATAATTCTCGTATCTCCTTGATTCCCACAGGGTCAAGACCGTTGATCGGTTCGTCTAAAATCAGGATTTTAGGCTGATGAATAAATGCTCCGGAGATTCCCGGCTGCGCCGCATTCCAAGTGAAAATTTTGCAACCGCTTTTTCTCCGATATCAGAAAGACCGACCATCTGCAATGCCTTGTCAGCTTCATAACCATTGCTCCCCATATATACTAAGTGAATTTCCGCTTTTTTTCGACCTGAAAGGTGTTTATAGAAAGTTGGTGTTTCTATTAAACTGCCTAAATGTATTTTTTACTATTTTGAAAGAAATCGCAAATACGGAAGCAGGGAAAAATCGGAAATATTCTGTCGGAAAAGCAGTAAACGCATTGATCTCGCATGGTTGAAAAAAGAGGTTGGCAGAATATCACAAGTGCAGAAAAGGTACGGATTTAGTTTTATTGTGCACATTACAATTCAGCAGATTATGACCACATATTAAAATTGTCCCCGCTTATATCCATAAAACCCGTCAGTAACACATAAGTAAATGAACTGACGGGTTTCATTTTTCATGATATGTTCCCTTTAATGACCTATTATGAAAATCCGCTGAAGTATCAAAATTAAAGTGAGGATTGTACTGCCTGTTTCTTCTTTTTGTTCGCTGTTATTTCCTCAACCATTCCAATAAGTCTTTTTACGTCCTCCGGAGAATCCTTTGCGTATAAAATCCCGTAAGGTATGGTATAATCCCACTCAACAGGAATCGTCACAAGCAAAGGATGAACGTCCTGCCAGCATTCGATCGTCAATAGCACATCATCTGACTGTGCACAGCGGTTGAAAACGCTCATATCATAAAAGTGGGGTGTATCAACTAAATGTATCTGCGGATGATTTTTTGTAAGTTCAGCCCTTATCCCGTCGTTAACCGCTGAATCACCTGCCTTGACCATCATCAGATTTTCTCCGTATAGATCGGAAAGTCTGATGATCTTTTTCTTTGCCAGGGGGTGATTTGCATTTACCGCAACACATTTCTTGTATTCTCCCAGCTTTAAAAATCCGCACCTTTCAAGCCATGTTGCCGAATCGCAAACTCCCGTAAGAAAATCAAATTTTTCACCGAGAGAAGATATTTCCGAAACAATATTTGTATGCTCGTCCTCAAATGGAACGATATTCAGCCGATACCCCGGAAACCGGGGACTTAGCTTGTACCAAAGGTCCATAAACGGCTTGCAGGGGTTTAAGATCGAGGTTCCGACACAAAATGTTTTTTCATATTCCTCTGTAAATTTTTTCGCTTTCTCAACAGATTTTTCCGAGTAATCAAAAATGAACAGTGCGTCCTTGTAAATTGACTTTCCGGCAGGCGTCAGCTTTATTCCTTGATTTGTTCGGTTTATCAGCTTCAGTCCCAGATGCTTTTCAAGGGTGTTTATCTGCTTCATCACCGCAGTGGGAGATATAAACAGCTTTTCCGCCGCTTTTGTAAAGCTTCCGCAGTCAGCAGCAGTCACAAAGGTTTTCAGTTGAGGATCATACATATTATCACTTCCGGTATAAACTTTTAGTTGATATTATCATAACATATTGGATATTCCATGTCAAGATAAAATGTTGTATAATATCATAAAAGGAGTTGATGAAATGTCTGCGATGATCGTATATTTTTCACGCACGGGTGAGAATTATGTCAGCGGAGCAATAAAAAATCTTACTGTCGGAAATACGGAAGCAGCGGCAAATATCCTGCATGAGCTTACGGGTGCGGATATGTTCAAAATGGAGCCTGTTTCGCCCTATTCTGACAATTACAATGACTGCATCGAGCAGGCAAAGCAGGATAATGAGAAAAACGCACGTCCCGAGATAAAAACATATCCCGAAAGCCTTGACGGATATGATACGATATACCTCGGCTATCCCAATTACTGGGGCACAATGCCAATGTGTGTGTTCACATTTCTGGAGCATTTCGATTTCTCGGGCAAGGTTATAAAACCCTTCTGCACTCACGAGGGCAGCGGAATGGGCAGCAGTGAGAGTGATATAAAAAGGCTTTGTTCCGGTGCAAAGGTTGAAAAAGGTCTTGCAATTCACGGGTCAAGGCTGAATGGTGCAATGGAACAATTTGAAAAATGGCTGTAAGGAGGATATTTATGAATTACACATTTAACGTACCCACAAAGGTTTTATTCGGCACAGGCAGACTGAGCGACCTGCACAATGAGAAAATGCCCGGCAAAAAGGCACTGCTTGTCATATCAAACGGCAAATCCACAAGGGCAAACGGCTATCTTGAAAGAACGGAGAACGAGCTGAAAGCCGCAGGAGCGGACTATGTTATTTTCGATAAAATTCAGCCGAATCCCTTGAAGGAAACCGTTGAAGAGGGTGCTGTATTTGCCCGTGAAAACGGCTGTGATTTTGTCGTTGCTCTGGGCGGCGGTTCGGTAATGGACGCTTCAAAGGCTATTGCTTTAAACGCTGCAAACGAGGGTGATCTGTGGGATTATGTCAAAATGGGAAGCGGTAAGGGAAAGCCTTTTCCTAACAAACCTCTGCCCATAATTGCCATCACCACAACGGCGGGAACAGGCTCCGAGGTTGACTACGGCGGCGTTATAACAAAGAGCGATACTCACGAAAAAATCGGCGTTTGCTTCGATGAGCTTACTCCCGTTCTTGCAATAGTTGACCCCGAGCTAATGACCACAGTTCCTCCGAAATACACAGCTTTTCAGGGCTTTGACGCACTTTTCCACAGCCTTGAGGGTTACATCTCCATTCACAGAAATCTTATGGGCGAAATGGTTCAGGAAGCAGCTATATCAAACATTGCAAAGTATCTCCCGAAAGCTGTTGCGGACGGTAACGACCTTGAAGCAAGAGAACACGTTGCCTTTGCAAACACAATGTCAGGTTATTCAATGATGACAGGCTCCTGCACAAGTGAACATTCCATGGAACACGCAATGAGTGCATATCATCAGGAGCTGCCCCACGGCGCAGGACTTATTATGATTTCCGTGGAATATTTCAGATATTTCATAAACAAAAATGTCTGCGGTGAGCGTTTTGTTAAAATGGCAAAGCTTCTGGGAATGGAGAACGCTTCCAAGCCCGAGGATTTTATCACCGCTTTATCAAATCTGCAAAAAGCCTGCGGTGTGGATGATCTGAAAATGTCCGATTACGGTATTACCGAGGACGAGCTTGATACACTTGCAAGAAATGCCCGTGAAACTATGGGCGGACTTTTTGCCTGCGATCCGGCAGATATGTCCCACGAGGACTGCGTTGAGATTTATAGAAAATCATTTAGATAAGGAGAATAACTATGAAAAATATACTTATCATCTCTGCAAGTCCCCGTAAGGGCGGCAATTCAGATACCCTCTGCGATGAATTCTTACGAGGTGCAAGGGACAGCGGAAACAATGCCGAGAAAATTTTCTTGCGTGACAAGAAGATAAACTACTGCACAGGCTGCGGAGTTTGCAATAACACTCACAAGTGCGTTCAGAAGGACGATATGGCTGAAATTCTTGATAAAATGGTCAATGCGGACGTTATAGTTCTTGCAACGCCTGTTTATTTCTACACCATGGACGCACAGCTGAAAACGCTCATTGACAGAACTGTTCCGAGGTACACCGAAATAAGCGGCAAGGAGTTTTACTTTATCGTGACCGCTGCAGATACGGACAAGGCTATGCTTGAAAAGACCGTTGACGGCCTGCGTGGATTTACAGAGGATTGCCTTTCAGATCCAATCGAAAAGGGCGTTATATATGCTTCGGGAGTATGGCAGTCGGGGGAAGTCAACGGCACAGAATACATACGTAAGGCTTATGAAATGGGCAGAAATGCATAACGGAACGGAGATATTTTATGATTGATACTATTGCTCCCCCAATTAACTATTGAATTTTCTGCTTGCCCCGTTGTCGAAATCCGTCGTCAGAAAACCTTGCAATATCCGCATATTCCTGCGGTTTTCTTCCATAGTAAACAACATGAGAAATTGCACATGAAGCCACACAAAAACTTGCGTTTATGGTTTTTGTGTGAGCTGAATGTCTGCAATTTCTATAGGTCACCTCTAAAAACTATAGTGCCTCATATACGAAGTCAGATTTTTCGT
>JBJERX010000100.1:0-10405 GCA_051882495.1 Huintestinicola sp.
GCCTGACAGGGTTTGTCGCATTTTTAGGACTATTTATTCAGCGTTTCCCTAATATTGAAACTGAGGAGATAATCCGGCTGAAAAAAGATACACGAAATGCTCTTGCAACTTTGAATAAAGCTTTCAGCGGACAGTTTGAAAAGCTTATGCGTGGCGAGCTTACGGATATGCAGGCGGAAATAGAGCTATTGGAGCAAACGGTGAAAATGGAGATGGACAAATGAAGGCAAAACTGATAGGTGCGGTCATTCTGATCATAGTGATAATAGGTGCGGCAGGCTATTATTTCTATGGCAAATCCACAGATGTTACAGTTATAAACGGTTATCTGGGCGGCGAAAAAATAGGCATCATGGAGGACGAGCAAATAGCGGATATTCTTGCGAGAAAGTATCATATCGCCTTTGAATATTCCCGTGCAGGCTCTCTTGATATGGTAACGGCAGATCAGTCGGGAAGAAACTATCTTTTCCCCTCAAGCAGAACAGCCCTGGAGTTTTACAAAGAGCAGCACGGCGAGCCTGTTTCCGATGAAATAATCTTCAATACTCCCTTAGTGCTTTATTCCCATAAAGCCGTTGCGGAAGCGCTGATGACAGACGGAACGGTCAGCTTGACCGATGGTGTTTATTATGCAGACATGCAAAAGCTGACAGATAAGATAACAAGCGGCGTCACATGGTCAGAAGCCGGTCTGCCGGAGCTTTACGGCAATGTTTCGGTGGATACTACCGATCCTGTACGCTCAAATTCGGGCAATATGTTTGCGGCTCTTCTTGCAAATGTGCTGTGCGGTGGCAGGACTGCGGACGAGGAAAGCGTAATGGAAATAATGCCTCAGCTAAAAGCAATTTTTGCAGACCTGGGATATATGGAAACCTCATCTTCCGATTTATTTAACCAGTTTATCCGAACGGGTATCGGTGCAAAGCCTGTTATTGCAGGCTATGAAAATCAGCTTCTTGAATATGCCGCGGAGAATCCCCGGCAGTATGCAAAGCTTAAAGATGATATAGTCATCATTTATCCTACTCCCACTCTGTGGTCTACGCACATTTACATAGCTCTTGATGAAACGGGAAAGCAGGGCACTGCGGCTCTCTGCGATGAAAAAATACAGCAGCTTGCATGGGAAAAGCATGGGTTCCGAACAAGCGGCTGCGATATTTCCTCCGAGGGCGGAGAAGGCGAGGTAAACGGTATAGCCCCGCAGCTTAATGCGGTAATAAATATGCCCGATTACAAGGTAATGAAGATAATAATGGAAGAACTGGAGGATTAAGTTATGTCGGAAATAAGCTTAGCGACACTTTCAAAATCAAAGAATATTTCAGTGGCGGAGGAAACATCTCTTTCGGTGCAAAGCAATGATACTCAGCTTGATTTTACACCCGAAGAGAAAGCAAAAATCGCAGAAATAAAGGAAAGCATCGACTTCACCGATTCGGGAACAACGGTGCAGTTCGGCATAGGTGCACAGCGACGGCTGACGGAATTTACCGATTCCATACTTGACAATGTGCGTTCAAAGGATGGCGGACAGGTGGGAGATCTGCTGTCAAGTCTTGTGGTGGAGGTAAACAGTCTTGACCCGTCATCACTCACGAATGACAGCGGGATATTATCAAAGCTTCCGGGCGTAAAAAATGCCGTAAAAAGCCTGAAAAAGCTTGCGGAGCGTTACAGCAAAGCAGAGGTACAGATAGACAAGATAGAAGCTGCTCTTGAAAGAGCAAGAATGGATATGCTCAAGGACATCAGCGTTTTTGATATAATGTACAAGCAGAATCTTGAATGCTTCCGTGAACTGGGACTATATATTCATGCAGGAAAAGAACGTGTGGAAGAAATAAAGTCGGAAACTATCCCCAAGCTGAGAGCAGAAGCACAGGCAAGCGGTGATCCTATGGACGCACAGCTTGTACGTGATTTTGAAGACGAGGTGGACAGGTTCGAGAAGAAGATATACGACCTTGAACTGAGCCGCACTATTGCCGTTCAGACTGCTCCGCAGATAAAGCTGATACAGAATAATGACAGAGTGCTTGTGGATAAGATCCAGACTGCCGTGCTGAATACCATTCCCGTATGGAAGAGTCAGTTCGTAATCGCAGTAGGTCTTAATAATCAGCAGAGAGTGCTGAAAATGCAGCGTGAGATAACCGATACCACCAACAAAATGCTGCTCCAAAATTCCGAACTTCTGAAAACGAATACCGTTGAAACCGCAAAGGAATCCAACCGTGGAATTGTTGATATTGAAACTTTGCAGAAGGTAAATCAGAACCTTATCAGCACAATTGAGGAAACTATTCAGATACAGAAGGAAGGCAGACTGCAGCGTGCAGAAGCCGAGAAGACTCTCGGTAAGATAGAGAATGATCTGAAAAACAAGCTTGTGGAAATAATGGACAGTTGAAAAAAAGTATTTTGTCAATGAAAAAGACCGCTCGTCAGAACGGTCTTTTTTGCTTTAGGTCGCATCTAAAAACCATAGTGCCTCAGATGCGAAGTCAGATTTTTCGTCAGATTGCATAGAAATTTCGCAGGCAGGCTACCGCCTGTCAAGAAATTTCTGTGTAATATGACGGAAGATCTGCAAGCAGATGAGGTGCTAAGGCTTTAGCCGGTGGTTTTTAGAGGTGACCTTTAGTGATTTATACAAATAACCATTTGTTCTATGGGGTATCCTGTTTATTCCACATCGGTAAACAGGATAAAAATATCCTTGCCGTTCATATTGATTATAACTGCGTAGACATATTCCCCACGCTCCCATTTTTCGGAGGGGTTGGAAAGCTCAACATAAAAATCCCTGAGATCAATAAAATATCTGTAATTCGTTGAATCAACACCTTCATAAGCATATCGCACTATCTGACGGCGTTTGTACATATAACACTCTGTAAACCGTGGCTTTACGCTGTCCAATGCATGGGAGTATGCTTTGTGCTGTTCTTCCAGCTTTGAAGAAAATTTTATCAGAACCAGTCCTGCAGCAACAGTTCCCAATGCGGTAAATATGGGAATAAGCAAAGCTGCAGGTCCGCTGTTATCAGGACGATTTATCATCTGTATTATAAGAATAACGATTATTATCAGCTGAATTAAAACCGAAGCAAGGGTCAGTATTCCAAACACCTTTAATATGACGGAAAATGTATCACTGAGACTTGCTGTTTTGCTCATGCTTGCACAGAATGCATAATAAAGCCTGTCGTCCATTGTGCAGGTCTTTCCCTTAAAGATATATTTTTCAAGGCTTGGATTTACAGGTGCATTGTTCATCTGAAAAAGTTCAGGCTTTTCGGTTATATCTGAGACATGATTGTCATTGATAAGCTTATCCATACCATACCCCTTTTTGATATATCAAAAAATATAAACGGTCTGTTCCCTTACGGTCATTATATATAATCAAAATAATATAACACTTATGTAAAGTCTGCTATCGGATTTCCGTGAGACTTGTGTAAAATAAACGAGACATCATTTATCCCGGTCTATATAATGTTTTCACTGTGATTTCGCTTATTTCCGGTTGCCGATTTTACATTGGAATATTATAATCAGTCATGCAGTAAGAAATTGCAAATCAAGACGTACGATCAAGCGGTACGAAAATGAAAGGAAAGATCTTATGATGAATTTCAAAAAGACAGCAGCAATGATCGCTGCGGTAGCAGTTGCGGCAACCGCAACAGTAGGTACAGTTTATGCAACAGGAAACAAGAACACATCTAATGCAAAGACATCCACAGCAGCTTCAAAGTACACGGGAAAGACACCTAAGTACATCTTTATGTTCATCGGTGACGGTATGAGTTATCCTCAGATACAGGCAACTGCCGACTATTATTCTGCACTTAATGACACAAATAACAACGGTATCCTTGACAGTACAAAGGTACTGAACTTTATGAATTTCCCCGTTGCCGGTTCTGCAACAACATATGATTCCACATCCTTCTGCCCCGATTCGGCTTCGACAGCCACATCTCTTTCCACAGGCCACAAAACTTACAGCGGTACTATCAATATGGACGAGACCTTCACAACTGAATATGAAACTATTTCCGAAAAGCTGAAGGAGCAGTACGGCTACAAGGTAGGTGTTGTAACGACAGTAAACCTGAACCACGCAACTCCTGCGGCATATTACGCACATCAGGCAAGCAGAAAGAATTACTATGAGATAGGTCTTGAAATGGTTGAGAGTGATTTTGATTATTTCGCAGGAGGTGCACTGCTCAAGCCTACAGGAGCAGACGGCGATAAGAAGGACATCTACAAGGTTGCTGAGGACGCAGGCTACAATGTTATCAAAACTCAGTCAGAAGCCGAAAAGCTTACCGCCAAGGACGGCAAATCAATCGTAATTGCAGAAACTCTTGCAGACAGTGATTCAATGTCATACCATAAGGACCGCAAGGCAGATGAATGGACACTTGCAGATTACGTAGAAAAAGGCATTGAGGTGCTTGACAATGACACAGGCTTCTTTATGATGGTCGAAGGCGGAAAGATCGACTGGGCTTGCCACGCAAACGACGCAGGCTCAACCATTTCCGATACGGCAGCTCTCAGCTTTGCAGTGGCAGAGGCGGTTGAATTCTACAACGAGCATCCCGATGAAACACTTATCCTTGTAACGGGCGACCATGAAACAGGCGGTCTGACCATTGGCTATGCAGGCACAAACTACGACACATATCTTACAAATCTGAAAAACCAGAAAATTTCTTATGCTAAGTATGACAGTGATTATGTTGCAAAATACAAGGAAAACAACACTTCCTTTGAAAAGGTGCTGAAGGACGTTCAGAAGCTTTTCGGACTTGTTGCTCCCGAAAATGCATCTGACAAAACCGATTCCAAGCTCATTCTTACCGACTGGGAGATGGAGAAGCTCAGATCTGCATACGACAAGACAATGAGTGGCGGCGATGAGGAGCTTACCGATGAGGAATATATCCTCTACGGTACCTATGAGCCTCTCTCCGTAACTATCACACATATTCTCAACAACAAGTCGGGCATCAATTTCAGCTCATATGCTCATACAGGACTTCCCGTTGCGGTATTTGCAAAGGGAGCAGGACAGGAGCTTTTCGGCGGATATTACGATAACACCGATATTTATAACAAGCTTGCACTACTCACAAATGTAAAGTGATCAGCATGAAACTATAGCAGGACAAAGAAATAGCCTGACAAAAGGAGGCAAGTGTAAAGCTTAAAGAGATGGAAACGAACCCACAGGCATGCTTCAGCCTGTCAATGGTGAGTGACGACACTATTCAAGCTTTACATTGCCGAACTTGGCAGGATACTTTTGTGGATTGCTATAGAGTAAAAATGTTCATTTTTCTCCTCCTTTAAATATCTTCATATGGCGTCCTCATACGGCAGAGTGTGGGGACGCAGATTTTTCATCGGAAAGGATAAACAAAAATGTCGGAAAAACTAAGATACAATTCACCTGTTTTAGCGGCAGTTCTTCTTATTATAATTCTTCTGCTGATACCCACAGGCTTTGAAGGAGCGGCTGCCGGCACCAGCAGTGACCGCTGTGCCGCGAAGGTAATTTCCTGCGATAACAGTACAATAATTGATACGGGACTTGTTCGTCAGGGTGAGCAGGTGTGTGTAGTTGAGCTGCTGGGCGGTCTGTTTAAGGGGCAGGAAACGGAAGCGGTGAATCTGCTGAACGGTTCACTTGAACAGGATAAGATATTTGCCGAGGGTGACAAGGCATATGTGCTTGTAAGCTATCGTGACAGCGAAATTCTGTCGGTAACAATGGTTGACCATTACCGCCTTAACAGCGAGCTGATCTTAGCGGCTGTGTTTGTTATTTTTCTGGCGGCATTTGCGGGAAAAACAGGTATAAGAGCTGTGCTGTCATTTGTGGTGACTGTGCTTTCCATATGGAAGGTGCTCGTTCCGCTGTATCTCAAAGGCTATGACCCAATAATAACGGGTGCTATTATCGTTCTGCTGCTTTCGGTGATGATAATTTCCCTTGTATACGGCTTTGACAGGCGGACAGAGGCGGCATCTCTGGGAGTTGGAGCAGGCATAATCACAACCGCCGTTATGGGAATAATATTTACGGATATGTTCAGAATACACGGTGCAGTTATGGCATTTTCCGAAAGCCTTCTGTATAACGGCTACAACGGCCTGAATCTTACAAGGATTTTTATGGCAAGCATTTTTATCGGCTCATCGGGAGCGATAATGGACTTGGCAGTGGATATAACCTCTGCCGTTTACGAAGTAATTGAAAAAAAGCCTGACATCAGCCGTGTAGAAGCAATCAGATCGGGACTGAATGTTGGCAGAGCAGCAATGGGTACTATAACCACAACCCTTCTGCTTGCATATTCGGGAAGCTGCTGTGCACTGCTTATGGTATTCATGGCTCAGGGAACTCCTCTCGGAAATATCCTTAATTACAAATACGTTGCTGCAGAAATTGTGCATACGGTAGTGGGCAGCTTCGGACTTGTAAGCGTTGCACCTCTTACAGCATTTGCCTGCGGAATGCTGCTTACAGGCAGGGATAAAAAATGCTCGGAATGAACGGTCTTTTTTACAGAGAATTTTACACGGATTATACAATACCTTGATTTTGGATTTTACACAAGAAGCTTATAATTATTAGCGTATGCAATGAAACAGATAATATGGAGGAAATTATGAACGAGAACGTGAAAGTTATTTTCGGACTTGTGGGCGGACTTGCCATGTTCCTGTACGGAATGAACAGCATGAGCGACGCTCTCCAGAAAGCAGCCGGAGAAAAAATGAAAAAGGTGCTTGGCTTTCTTACAAAAAACCCGATAATGGGTGCTCTTGCAGGTGCACTTGTAACTGCAGTTCTGCAGAGCAGCTCGGCAACTACCGTAATGGTAATAGGATTTGTCAGTGCGGGACTTATGACTCTGCCCCAGGCAATTTCCGTTATTTTCGGTGCAAACATCGGTACCACAATGACAGCTCAGCTTATGGCATTTAAGATAAGCAACTACATTTATCCAATCATTTTTATTGGATTCATTCTATATTTTATAAGCAAAAGCGAAAGAGTAAAAAATATAGGAATGGTAATATTCTCGTTTGGTCTGCTTTTCGAGGGCATCGAAATAATGGGGGGAGTTATGAAGCCGCTGGCAGGAAGTCCCATATTTACAGACCTTATGGGCAAGGTGGCGGAAATTCCGGTGCTTGGAATACTTCTCGGTGCAGTCATGACTGTTGTGGTACAGAGCAGCTCCGCAACGATAGCGGTTCTCCAGAATTTCGCTTCACAGGCAGGTCCTGACGGAGTAACAAGCGTTATCGGTCTTGCGGGAGCTATACCCATTCTGCTTGGCGATAATATCGGTACTACTATTACTGCCCTTCTTGCATCTATCGGTCAGTCAAAAAATGCAAAGCGAACAGCTGTCGCACACAGCGTTTTCAATATCAGCGGAAGTATCCTCTTCGCCTTCCTTATCCCTGTTCTTGCGAAATTTGTTCAGTTTATATCACCTAAGGGCAGCGAAGTTGATGTTATCGCAAGACAGATAGCAAATGCTCATACAACCTTTAATATTGTCTGCACACTGATATGGCTGCCTCTTATTCCCTTAATGGTAAAGATAGTGAACTTTATCGTGAGGGGCGAGGATAAGAATTATTTTGCGGACTCAAAGCCCAGATTTCTTGAAGAAAAGATCATCGGTCAGCCCGTTGCGGCAATGTTTCTCGTATCGGAGGAGATCAAACGCCTTTCTGAATTTAGTGAGGAGCTGATCAGTAAAACAAGAGCGCTTTTTGTCAGCAGTAATTCTGATGTTGTCCGTTCGGATTTCAGCAGGAATCACGGTACTGTAAAGAATTTGCACGACAGTATTTCTTCATACATAACCAAAATGCTTTCAAGCGGAAATCTTACCGAATCACAGTCTGAGCAGACGGCAGGACTTTTGTTTGTAACAAATAATATTGAGCGTATTTCCGACCGCTGTTATGATATGTCAGAGGTATTGAACAAGATCAGCAGCAGAAAAAAGGAATTGTCAAAATCGGCAGTTTCCGAGCTTGGAGAGTGCTTTGATATTGTGGACGAGATCTTTGAGAAAGCTATGCTTGCGGTGGAAAACGGTGATAAAGAGGCATTGAAAAAGGTCTCAAAGAGCAAGGATAAAATGCGTAAAACTCAGAAAAAACTCAGCAAGGCACATTTATCAAGAGTAAAAAAGAATGCCTGTGACGCAGTTCTTACACAGGATTATGCAGAGATACTCCACAGTCTTGACAGAATTGCTGATAACTGTATAGGCATTGTGGAAGAAGCAATGGACAATATATCCTTTGTTGATCTCAGAGATAATGCTCAGTCAGAAGGGGTAGAAATACCCGGAGGTGCAGAATGCGTAACCGTTTGATAATAGGCACTGCACTTTGTGCTGTACTTGTACTCTCCGCCTGCTCTGCGGAAAATAATTTGCCCGACCTGTCAGGAATGGGTGAAATAACCGTTATTTCCCGTGAGGAAGGCTCGGGCACAAGAGATGAATTTGAAAATATTATCGGAACGAATGCAGGCGGTACAGATAATATCGCATTATCTACCGACGAGGTTTCAGATATTATTTCAGGCAATAAAAATGCCGTTGGATATACCGCATACAGCACATCGGAGCTGCCGGAAAGCGTAAAGACTTTATCTGTAAACGCCATATTCCCCACCGAGGAAAATATTATCAGCGGAAAATACCCTTTATCCAGAAGCTATTATCTTGCATATAGCGGAGAATTATCAGCCGCAGAAACGGATTTCCTTGCGTATGTTATGAGTGCGGGACAGGCTATCGCAGATGATGAATGTATCGCAGTTAAGAAAAGTACAAGCTTTTTGTCCGATAAATCATCGGGAAATATCAGGATATGCGGCTCGACTTCAATGACTCCTCTCATTGAAAAAATGGCAGAGGATTACAAAAACTATAATCCCGATGTGACTATTGAAATAACCGCAACGGATTCAGCGGATGGACTGAATTCGGCTATTCGGGGTGAATGTGATATTGCAATGTCCTCCCGTGAGCTGACGGATTATGAAAACGAGCTTCTTAGCAAAAAAGCTGTGGCAAAAGACGGTATAGCCGTAATTGTAAATGCGGAAAATCCCGTCGATGATCTTTCCAAGGAACAGATCAAACAGATCTATGATAATAATGCAAAGAAATGGAGCGATTTAAAATGAGCAAAGCGGCAGTGTGCGAAAAGCAGGTCTATATGAACAGGGAGCTTTCATGGCTCAAATTCAACGAAAGGGTCCTTGAAGAAGCGGAAAGCGAGAATAATCCCCTCTGTGAAAGATTATCCTTCGTGTCCATATATCAGAGCAATCTTGATGAATTCTTCATGGTCAGAGTAGGCTCACTTATCGACCAGATGCTTCTTGACAAAAATATCCGTGAAAATAAGACGGATATGACCGCCGAGGAACAGCTTGATGCGGTTCTTGAGAGAGTACATATTCTTAACGAGCGGAAAGACCTTGTATACGGAAAGCTGATGGGCAGGCTTGAAGAGCATGATGTAAGAATAGTGAATTTCCGTAATATCAGCAAAGCGGAAAACCAACACCTTGAAGATTATTTCAACTCGGAAATCGCACCTTTTCTTTCGCCTGTTATTGTGAGTGAAAGGCAGCCATTCCCGTTTCTGAAAAACAAGGATATTTATGCGGCAGCTGTTATTGAAAAGAAAAGCGGTAAGAAGAAAATCGGCATAATTCCCTGCGGAAGCGGCGTTATTCCCAGACTTATCGAGGTTGGAAAGGGAAGCGGTACATATATCCTTTCGGAAGAGCTTATACTTCATTTTGTTCCCCGGGTTTTCAAGGAATATACGGTAAAGTCCAAATCTCTTATGCGTGTGACAAGAAATGCTGATATTGACGCAGATGCACTTTACGACGAGGACATCGACTACCGTAAATTTATGGAGGATATCATAAAGCAGAGGAAAAGGCTTTCTCCCGTCCGTCTTGAGCTTTCCCGTGAGCTTGATGAGGAGATCGTAAAAAAGCTTTGCAGATATATGAATATTGAGAGAAAATATGTTTTCCGTAATATGTCACCCATTGATCTTTCCTTTGTGTTTGAACTGCAGGATCATCTCCGTCAGAAAGCCGAGCTTTTCTATCCCAAGAGAAGACCGCAGAGATCTGCACAGTTCATCGACGAAAAGCCTATCCTTGCACAGATAAAGGAGCGTGACAAATTTCTTTCATATCCCTTTGACAGCATAAAGCCTTTCCTGAATATGCTCCATGAAGCGGCTGCAGACAAAGAAGTGGTATCAATAAAGATGACCTTGTACAGAGTTGCCAAAAACAGCG
>JBJERX010000101.1:0-10296 GCA_051882495.1 Huintestinicola sp.
TGGATTATTCTATCTGTCGGCTTTGTCTATAGAACGATTTGGAATTAGTATAAGACTGCGTTAAAGATCCTTGCCGGACGTAATCTCCCCCTGCGGATTTTTGCCTTGTCTTAGACAAAATTATGCTCGAAAATCCGCAAACATTTCTTGTGAAGACGGGTTCTTAATTTTTTCTTTAAAAAGGAGTGTTATTATGGAACAGCTAATAAATACGCTGTTTAACGGCATAAGCCTCAGCTCCATTATTTTGCTTACCTCTCTTGGTCTTGCCATAACCTTTGGCCTTATGAAGGTAATAAATATGGCACACGGTGAGTTCCTGATGATAGGAGCTTATATGACTTATGTCATGCAGCAGATATTTGTTAAATTCTTCCCGGAAAGCGTCAGGGATATATATTACTTTGCGGCGATACCGTTTGCATTTCTTGTAACGTTCCTGCTTGGCAGTTTGCTTGAAAGGTTCGTTATTTCAAGACTTTACGGACGTGAGATAGACAGTCTTCTTGCCACATGGGGCATAAGCCTTATACTCCAGCAGGCGGCAAGAAGCATTTTCGGAACACAGGGCGTAAACGTTAATGCACCCTCATTCCTTAACGGCGGAATCACCGTCGGAGGCTGCACCTTCTCTTATAACAGACTGTTCATCATAATTATGGTAGCTCTTTGCCTTTTCCTTGTATGGCTCATTATGTACAAGTCAAATTTCGGCAAGCAGATGAGAGCTGTTATGCAGAACAGAACTATGGCACAGTGTATGGGAATAAACTCCCGCCGTGTGGATAACATTACCTTTGCCATCGGCTCGGGACTTGCGGGTATTGCAGGCTGCTCCGTTGCACTTCTCGGCTCAATAGATTCCACAGTGGGTCAGAGCTATATCGTAAACTCCTTTATGGCAGTTGTTCTGGGCGGTGTAGGAAAGCTCCTCGGTACTGTTATCGGCTCAACCATAATCGGGTCGGCAAGCATTTTCACAGAGCATTATACTTCCTCGACTATTGCAAAGGCGATCGTTCTTCTTATCGTTATCGTATTTCTGCAGAAGCGTCCTCAGGGTCTGTTCGTTATCAAGAGCAGAAGCCTTGATGAATAAGGAGGTGCTGTTATGAAGCTTATTAAAAAGCAGGGGGACAATATCTGCTTTGCACTTATCGTTCTTATTCTTGCTGCAATGCCTTTATTGCTTAATGCGGGAATGCTCAGCGGTTCATCAACGGTGCTGTTCCTGGGAAAATGTATAGCATTTGCCATTGTTGCCATCGGACTTGATCTGATATGGGGCTATACGGGAATACTCAGCCTGGGTCATGGATTATATTTCGCTCTCGGCGGATACTGCATGGCTATGTATCTGAAATTACAGCAGACAGGCGGACAGATAACCGATTTCATGCATATCGGCGGTATAGAAACACTGCCTCTTGTATGGAGGCCATTCAAGTATCTTCCGGCAGCGATCATTCTGATAGTTGCTGTTCCCTCGCTTGTGGCATTTTTAGTCGGATATTTCATGTTCAAAAAGAGGGTAAAGGGCGTTTACTTTTCTATCATTTCACAGGCTCTTACATGGGCTGCATATTCCATATTTATCGCACTTTCTCCATATACCAACGGAAATGTTGGTATTACCGAGATAAAGACTGTTTTCGGCAGTATTAAGGGTGATGCAAACAGAGCAAATATGTTCACACTGTTTTATATGTCCCTTGCTATTCTCGTGATCGTGTATGCTCTTGCAAAATTCCTTGTGGGAAGAAAATTCGGAAAGCTCCTTGTAGCTATCCGTGACGGTGAGAACAGAACCTACTTCTCAGGCTACAATGTAAGCAGCTATAAGACCTTTATCTACGTTCTTTCCGCAGCTGTTGCAGGAATTGCGGGAGCAGTTTTCGTAAACTTCAACGGAAGCATTACACCCTCTCAGATGACTATCGCATATTCCATTACAATGGTTATATGGGTGGCGATCGGAGGCAGAGGAACTATCATCGGTGCTGTTATAGGAGCATTCCTTATCAATCTGTGCGAGTACAATCTCAGCTCGGGCAGTATGGTCGAGATATGGCAGTACATTATCGGTGCTGTGTTCTGCATCACAATTCTATTCTTCAAGGGCGGTATCGTTGGTATTGTTAAAGAGCAGATACCTGCACTTATCCGCGGAATAAAGAATAAAAATGCAGCACCCGCAAAGGAGGCAGCAGAATGAGCGTAAATGAGAATGTGCTTGAAATAAATAATATTTCCGTTTGCTTTGACGGCTTCTATGCACTGACCGAAGTAAAAACTGCTGTCAAGAGAAATACCGTGCATTTTTTTATCGGTCCCAACGGTGCGGGCAAGACAACTCTCCTTGATATTATCTGTGGAAAGACAAAACCGACCTCGGGCACGGTCATGTTTTATCCTAAGGATAAAGACCCTGTCCGACTGACGGGCATGAAGGAATACAAGATAGTCACAGAGGGTATCGGCAGAAAATTTCAGGTCCCCAGTGTGTTTGTAAATCTTACTGTTACTGAGAACATGATCCTTTCCCTCAAAGGACATAAGGGAATTATGGATTCCATATTCCGCAAGCCTTCTAAAGAGGACATGGTGAATATTTATAATACTCTGGAAAAGGTAGGCTTAGGAGAGCGTGCCGATATAAGAGCAGGCAGCCTTGCACATGGTGAAAAGCAGTGGCTTGAGATCGCAATGCAGCTTCTGCAGAAGCCTGAGATAATCATGCTTGACGAGCCTGCGGCGGGAATGGGTAAGCCCGAGACCTTCAAAACAGGTGAGATCCTCAAAGAGATCAAAAAGGATTGCACTGTTATCGTTATCGAGCATGATATGGATTTTGTAAAGCAGGCAGCGGATATCGTTACTGTTCTTCATGAGGGAAAAATGCTGATGGAGGGCAACATAAACGATGTGCTTGCAGACAAGACTGTTCAGGCAGTATATCTTGGCAGAGGCGGTGAGTAAAAATGCTGGAGCTTAAAAGCATTGATTCATATTACGGCGAGAGCCGTGTTATCGAGAATCTTTCGTTCAACGTTCCTAAGGGAAAAATCGTAGGCTTTATCGGAAGAAACGGTGTGGGAAAAAGCACAACTCTCAAAAGCATTATGGGAATAGTAAAGACCCCGTCGGGACAGGTCATTTTCAACGGCGAGGATATTACAAAAAAACCTGTTTATGAGCGGGTAAAGCTGGGTATCGGTTATGTTCCCCAGGGACGTGATATTTTTCCTCAGATGACCGTTCAGGAGAATCTTGAGCTTGGTTTACAGCCTCTGGGCGGTAAGGGAACGATCCCCGATTACCTCTTTGATCTTTTTCCTATACTTCCGAAATTCGCAAAGCGAAGAGGCGGCGACCTGTCCGGCGGTCAGCAGCAGCAGCTTGCCATTGCAAGAGCACTTGCTGCGGAACCGAAAATACTTATTCTCGATGAGCCTACCGAGGGCATTCAGCCTTCCATTATTCAGGATATAGGTGCTGCAATAAAGAAAATCAACGAGTGGAAGGGTATTACCGTTCTGCTTGTTGAGCAGTATCTTGATTTTGTGCTGCAGAATACCGATATGCTCTATGTAATGGAAAAAGGACAGATCATTTATAAGAGTGATACTGCCGAGGCGGACGGTGCGGAGGTTCAGCGTCTCATGACAGAATGATAATATGTATTTCGGGAGGTAAGTTTCATGAGTGACATGGGTGAGATACTTATAGTTGATGATGTTCCCGAGCAGATAACCTTTGCAGGCAGCATTCTCCGTGAAGCAGGCTACAAGGTCCATGCGGTAACAAGCGGAAAACAAGCATTGTCATATCTTGAACGGCATCAGCCCGATCTGATTACTCTTGATATAAAAATAGGTGATACGAACGGACTTGATGTATGCAGAAAGATCAAGTCCGATGAAATTACGTCAAATATCCCTGTAATATTTTTCTCCTCCGACAGCAGCTCAGAAACTGTTCGCAAAGGATTTGAAGCCGGCTGCTGTGATTATGTTGTAAAGCCTTTTATAAGAGAGGAGTATCTTGCACGGGTAAAAACACATATTGAGATCGCAAGAAAGAACATTGAGCTTGAAAATGCAAACAGCGAGCTGAAATTGTTTACCTCAGCGGTGTCACATGATCTGCGTTCCCCTTTGAGCGTTATGAAAATGCTCATTGATACTCTGGAAGACGAGCTTGAAAACGGCAGCAGCGATGATGTAAAGAAAATTATGGAAATGCTTAAAGGTAAATCGGTGCAGACTCTTAAAATGACAGAGCATTTGCTGGAATTTTCAAGGGTCTGCAATGCTGTGCCTAAAACAGAAAGCATTGACCTTAATCTTCTGGTTGAGGATGTTTGTAATGAACTTATTACCCTTGAACCCGAAAGAAGGATCACGTTAGATATCTCACCTCTGCCCACAGTTTCCGGAGACAGTGTGCTTATCAGGCTGCTTTTCAGGAACCTGCTGTCCAACGCTTTTAAATTTACAAGAAACCGTGAAGATGCCGAGATCACTATATCTGTCAGTGATAATCAGAAGTACAATATTATTTCCGTAAAGGATAACGGAGCAGGTTTTGATATGAAATACTATGACAGGCTGTTTGTGGTGTTCAGAAGACTTCATTCGGATGAATACGAGGGGAGCGGCGTGGGACTTGCTTTGTGTGAGAGGATTATCAAGCGTCATGGCGGAAAGATCCAAGCTGTCAGTGCTCCCGATAAGGGTGCAGAGTTTTTGCTGTATTTTAAAAAGTAAACGAAAAAAGCTAAGAACCTGTCCTATAAGGACAGGTTCTTAGTTTGCTGTAGGAAAGCGACCGCAGCAAGAGGAGAGTTCCAAGGATATTTGCATTGGAATTCACCTCTTGACAGCAAAATGAAGCTGTGCTATAATTTTATTTATCAGATTACGAGACCGTGAGCCGGGGTATCAGCGGAAAAATGACCCGATCCAATGGTACAGCGTAAGCTCTCCTGCAGCGGCGTAAAATGCTTGCCGGGAACAAAGACCTGCAATTACGGCGGTTCGGTTCCGCCGATCATATTTCCCTTGTGCCTGTTCTTTCGAGGGCAGGTACTTTTTTGTCCGATAGTTTCATCAGGAAACCACAGAATAAACCGCTCCCGCTGCCTGCACTGCATATTTTCTGCCAGACAGGAGAGCTTGACGGCGAATGGACTTATTCTGTCTGTTGGCATTGTCTATAGAACTATTTATACTAAGAACCTATCCTATGTGGACAGGTTCTTAGTATAAATCACTGCAAAGGAATGAGTATTTTGGATCGGTACATGAACAAAGCAGAGCTTGCCATAGCGGACATTTCCGGAGCAGAGCTTATAAAATATTATTATATGCCTGATGGGGTAATGGGACTGCTTGTTATAAAGGACAGCAGAGTGTTTAATCTTTCTTCGGGGGAAAAGTATTTTGAAAGCTTAGAGCAGGCTGCTTTAAGGGCATACGCCTCTTGTTCCGAAGCAGCGGCAGATGATCTTACCCGCAAGATACTTACCGAAAGATCGGGAGAGGCTTTGTCACCCATATTCGGTAAATATGAGGGTATCGTGGGAGCTTTTGAAAGAACACTGCCCTTTGAAAAGGATAAGGTCAGCACTTTCCGGAAGATGATAGAATATTATCTTGAAATGATATATGAAAAGCTGGGATTCGGGACAAGCTTCCCCGGGGAGCTAAGGGGGTATCGCAGGAGATATTCCCTTAGCTTCAGGCTGAACAATGAGCGTAAAACCATTCCCTTTTCGTACAGTGAGCGGGGGAACTGCTTTGATATGGTGTTCGGCAATTTTATCGAAGCGTCCGACAGTGTAAAGCTTTCGGTAAGATACACATTCGGAAAGATATCGGTAACTGCCGATGTCAGGTGCAAAAATCATATACGGACAGAAAATACATTTGATATGCTCCGAAAAACGGAAACACTCAGAATATTTGATGAGACTGAAATAGTTTATGACAGCAGCAAAGCTATTGCTTCGATCTCCGGTGACATTCCGGAGGAAATCAGAATGATATGCATCGGTAATAAGCCTGAAACTCTGCAGCTCCCCTGGGGAAGGGCATTCTTCAATGATTCGGATAACAGATCTGAAATGATATTATATCAGAAAAATTCATTTGACAACATTGCTTTTTTGTATCAGTCCGAGCGTGAATATCTGTCCGATGATAAGAGCATTGTGACTGACAGTATGACCGCCCTTCATGAAATTTTTTATACCGGCAGGGAAATTAACATCTGCACACATTTTCTTCCAACGGGTTCTTTTTCAAGAGGGGTATACAAGCAGAAATATGAAAACAGATATTTTTACCGCAGCTTTGAAGATATAGGGGGCAAGGAAAATGGCAGCAAAAAAAAGCAAATTTGATCTTGTAGCGGAGCAAATAAAGTCGCTTATTACTAAGGATGTAAAATACGCCGAATTCAGTGCATATCTGAATGATATAAAGAAAAACCCCGAAAAAAATCCTTTTGGGTCAATAGAACTGCTGGCAGAGCTTGCAGAACGAATTCTGGTGCTGAAAAAAAACGGAAGCATTAAAGATGCTATGGAAGATGCGGAGGAAATATACAGCACAGTCATTCCTTTGGGAGAGAACACAGAAAACTATGAGTTACTCAGATCCGTTTTTCTGAAAATATTTGAGAAGGACGGAATATATGCCTTTGATATATTTTTCCCGTTGCTGTATGCTTCTTTTTCGGATAAGCTTATATACATAAACGTTATGAATTCGCTTATGTATACCCACAATATTCAGAACAATATTGAAATGATTACGGATTATGCCGTGACAGTGCGGCAGTATTTTACCGATGAGCAGGCTTTCGGTATGTCTGTCATAAACGCTGCGGAAAGGCTGTCATTGGCTCAGGATACCTCAGAAACAATGAAGTCCCTTGTTTCTCTTGCTCAGAGATCTGCAGGCATATATGACGTCAGTGAGGAATTGCTCAGTGCTGCGGATATTAATACAAGAAAAGCAGAAATGATGCTTGAGTCAGCTGAAAAAAAGCTTGCCGCATCGGAGAAGCATTCCGCAAGCTACAAGGCTCTGGCAGAGAGCTGCGAGCAGACGCTGAAAAGCATTTCAGCCGCTGAAACACAAAGCATACGCAGTGAGGCATCCGCAGCTATCTTTGATGTGAAGCGTGCATATGAGGAAATGCTTTCTGCCGAGCAGAAAAGGCTGGATTTTGACAAGGACAAGCTGCTGCGTGATCTTCTCGACTCTGCAGACAAGAAAATAAGAGAGCTTCGTATGATATCCGAGAGCATAAAAGAAAGCACGTCTGCCGACCTTTACAGAATAAACACCGAGGCAAACAAGGCTGCCGAACGGGCTGCTGCCATGCTTCAGAGCGGCGAGATAAAGGATATAATCAAGGAGCTTAATCAGACTGACGGACTTATTGAGAAGATAATCCATGTTGAGCAGTTCAGCAGAAAATTTGATGATAATACTTCACAGGTCAAGGCTGTACCTGTTTCTGTTCCTGCTGCTCCGGTGCATGTTAAGCCGGATGCAAATGAAGTGTACAGCACACCCCCCGATATGACGGTGAATTTCTTCTTCAATGAAAGCATTCCCTTTACCCGACGCATTGAAGAGCTTAACAGGAAAAAGGAAAAAGACATAAACGAGAACGGCGCCCTTTATCACGACAGATTCAATGATGTTATCACAGCGGTCATTGAGAATTCCAACCCGTACCTTATCGGTCCCTCGGGCTGCGGAAAGACATTTCTTGTGGAGCAGATAGCTGCTTTGCTTGATGTTGAATTTATCGATATCGGCTACATAAACGAAGAATATGATATCATCGGTTTCCAGACTGCTTCGGGCGGATATAATTATCCTGCGTTTTACAGAGCATACAAATACGGCGGAATAGTTTTCTGCGATGAATTTGACAATTCCAATTCAAGGGCAGCGGTAAAGCTTAACAGCTTTATGTCAGGGGGCAGAAATGCAAGCTATTGCTTTCCCAACGGTGAAAGAGTAATGCGTCATCCGAATTTCAGGATAATCGCTGCGGGAAATACTGCGGGCAGCGGTGCTGACAGAAATTACAGCACCCGTGAAAAGATAGAGGAATCGGTTCAGCAGAGATTTACGGCAATGTATGTAAGCTATGACAATCGTCTTGAAAAGCAGATACTGTCCGCATATCCTCAGTGGTTTGATTTTACGGTGCAGTTCAGGAATGCAACCGATAAATGGAGCCGTGCAAATGACTGTTCCGCTCCCGGAATATTTACCACCCGTGATGCAGCTACAATTAAAAAGTATCTGGACCACAGGAGCTTTGACGAAGCAGCGATCATAGATTATGAATTTATTGAGACCAAGGATACGGAATACCTTCTTTTTATCTTAAAGCAAATGGAAGAATACTATTCCGAAATGCGTGAAAGCTCTTCTATATTTGAGCTGTTCAGAAAGCGTGTTTCCGAGATAGCTGAGAACGGAGGTATCCGATGAGGGGTTATCCCGTTACAGAAATAATTCCCTATAAATTTATGAAAATATATAGGGTTTCGTTCAGAAGTATGAGTGAGCTTTATATGTACCTGTCCGGAGATCCTGAGGTAAACAGAAGCGTTTTTGCCGAACAGCACAGTATCCTCGGAGACAGGGAATATGCGGGTGAACCCTTTGAAAGAGCACTTCAATACTGTTTAGGCGGCTATGAGGGCGATTACAATATAGTGTTGAAAATGCAGAAGGAGCTTGAAAAATATGTTCCCGTTAAGGTGCATATCCGAAGAACGGTAAAGTCTTTTGCAGGCTCTCACCCCAATGTCCCAGCATTTGTAGCAGGCAGTCCTAAAGCGATGTACCGCCAGGAACGTGCAATGGAAAAGAAATTCTGCACCGTTTATTTTAATCTTGCCTGTCCTGCTCAAACGACCCATAGTGCCATAATTAACAGGGGAGCACTTGCTCTCAGCCTTGTAAAGCTCCTAGAATCACAGGGTATGGGCGTAAATCTCAAGGTGTTCATGAGCGTATATATCCAAAATGAGGTATTTATTTTTGATATATCTCTTAAAGCTCCCCAGGAGCTTCTGAATGCGAAACAATGCTTTTATCCTCTTTGTTCGAGAGAGTTTGTAAGGCGGATAGTTTTTCGTGTGATGGAATCCGTGCCATTTGAATGCAGCGAATGGTATCCCAAATACGGAAGAGCGTTAAGCGACGGGCAGTTCCGCAATATTTTCGGTATATCTCAGAGAGATATGGTAATTTCATCTCCGCAGGAGATGGGGATAACAGGCGAAAATATCTTCTCGGACGGAGCGGAAATGTTCCGTATAATGGGCATTGATGACAGCATCATAATCCCGCTTATGAAGGCAGGCGACGAAAATGTTGGAAATTACAGAGAACTCTGAAATAACATCTCTTATTGCGGAGGCTGACAGTTCAAGAAGGATAATAGCATCGGCGGCGGACATATTGTTCAGGCTTTCGCAAAATGACCCTACTGTGAAAATATGCGATACACTGATCGCTGCAGCCGGCTCACTGGGGACAGAGGATATCCCCGATGTAAGTGGGATCAAAAGGTATATTTATCTTGCCCGTGTGCTTGAAAGAATAGATGAGACCGAAGAAAAGCTTAACGGATTTCAGTCTGAGCTTACAGGGTCGCTGACTGAGCTTTACAAGACAGATGAGCTGCTCAGAACACTTTCGGATAAGCTCACGAAAGAAAGCGATAATCTCCTTGCTCTTGAACAGAAAATAAACGGGGTCATAAGCTCGGACACCCCATTATCCGAGAATGAAAAGCAGCTTGCGGAGCATCAGCTGAGTGATATGAATATGTCACAGATAGTGGCTGTGAAGAATCAGCTGCTTATTGATGCCATGGCTGCAAAGAACCGCAGCCTTATTTCAGGTATAGCTTCCGTTGAGACAACGCTTCTGCCATTATGGAGATCACAGATCCTACAGGCAAAAGCTTCATGTACTGCAGATGACATCAGAAGGTCATTTGAAACAGGCAGGCTGACAACAGAAAAGATATTCTCTTTTGCCGGCAAGAAATGATATCGGACGTATCCTATCCACTGTTTATCCATAGGACAAAAGGACAAATAAACAAGGAGTACATCATACCGTTTGTATGATGTACTCCTTGTTTTGTTTATTACATGTTATTTACTGTTACAGTATCATATACCAAAGCTTGCCACAAGCTTCTTGAACTCGGCTGAGCTTGTAAAGCCGTTGAATACCTGCTCTC
>JBJERX010000102.1:0-9868 GCA_051882495.1 Huintestinicola sp.
CAAGCTCATTCATCTTTATCCTGTTATTAAGATTTAGAGTTTACAAAGTACTAATGAGTTTTTGCAGTAATAATTCGGGTTTTAATTCAAGAATATCAACTACTGACTCATTAGTGATACACAGATATTTCTGCACAAGGAAAAAACCTACTGCATATCCTGTGCACCAAGGAATACTGACTTCATCGTTTCCAAACATATACGATCCATAATCCACATCTGTCCTTTCAACAAGGGAGCTATACTTGTTATCCCAAAGAGAGATGATCTCTTCTTCGGATATACCGAACAGCCACTCAGGCTTTAGCTTCGGATATAATTCCAGTGCAAAGCTGTCTGCCTCGCCGTCAATTACAAGAGAATCTATGAATTTATTCTCCAATTCACCCTCGTGGAGCATAAACCAGTAGTTGCCCCATACTGTATGATGATATTCATGAGCAAAAACGTACTTTATCCAAGCTTCATATCCTTGTATAAAAGGATTGACCTGTATCATGATATTGCCGAATAATGATGTTCCGACAACGCCGTTTTGCTTGCTGTTCACGCAGATATTATCATTGTCACTCGGAAAGAGTGCAACCGTAATTGGGCCATCATCATAATTCGGAAGGACTGCAGCAACCCGTTCAAATTCCTTTTCCAAAGAGTCAGTATCAAGCATTTCAAGCAGATCGCATTGTTTTTCAAGCACAGATATATCGCTGATCACTTTCGGTTTCCTTGCGCTGAGGTCAATTGGTGCATAACAGCACAGCTTGTCCCAATAAGCAGAGATAACTTCCTCTTCCCAACAAACATCGGGAGATTCGCCATTCTTTATTCGCTCAATGTATTTTCTTATCTCTTTATATGTATTTATGACATTGATCTTCATTGACACTTTCTCCATTTCTCCGGTTTTAACCTGACCATACGGCGGTTTCAAGCATATTCATACTGACTTACGATTTATGCACCATCTCAAAACCCGCCATAATGTGATAAGGTTTCAGCTGCAATTTCTGAGCCCGTATTCATTGCCTTATTTATATCCTTCTCAAGCATATATGAGCAGATTTAAAATATTCATCTCTCAATGTTGCATATTGATATTTATCGCACCATTCGTGGTTTAGAGCGCTGTTCCCTCTGTAACATTTTATAAAGTGCGCTTCTCTTCTCATTCCGATTTTCTCCATTATGCCATAAGAGCCTTTGTTTAAGGTATTACAATCTGCGATTATCCTTCGAAGTCCTAATGCTTCAAAGCCCAGCTTCAGAAGAGTTCTTCCAATCTCGGTTCCGTAACCCTTGCACCAGTAGTTGCGATGCAATTCCCAAGCCAGCTCTGCCGGGTCTTTATCGGTATAAGCTAATTCGCAGGAGCCTATCAGCTGACCTGTTTCCTTTAATACAACAGCATAACGATAGTTTATGCAAGGCTTTTGTTCTGCGCATTTTATTCCCCAATCAATATATCCCCGAACTTCGTCCGCACTCTTTGGCTCACCGGAACGATATTTCATATTTTCAATATTGCTGAGCATATCATAAAAGACATCAAAGTCCTCTTTTTTATATTTTCTGAATATCAAGCGTTCCGATCCTATCTCAAAATAGTCCATATTATTTACCTTAGCGGTTCCCTTGGAACCGCATTTTTTCTGTGTATCTATACTTTTAAAATATCATCAAGCCTTATATTCCTCCGCAAAAAAACGGAAGTATTCTTCAATACGCTCCATAGCCTCCGGTTCCCGTTCAGGCTCCCGGTCGCACATCTGGATAAGCAGCGATATGGGTGCTGTAAAGGACATGGAAAGCATTTCGGGGTCGGTCTTTTTCATAATTCCGTTATCCATCATCGCCTGAAATATCTTATGATATATTCCCTGTACACTGTCGATGTTGTACTTTGTGGTAAGAAGCGCAATGCGATGATCTCTGAACTGCTCCATGACAAGCAATCTTCTGACTTTTTTTATCATGGGGTCGTGTAAGGTGAACTCTATCCTTTTCAGCGACAGAGTAATTAGCTCGTCCATTGAGCAGGGTATTTCTCCGGGACTAAAAACCGAGCCGAAATTGTCCTGATAATACCCCTCCACCTTTTCGATAAGAGAGTCGAGTATATCCTCCTTGCCCTTGAAATGCTTATACAGCGACGGACCCTTTATCCCCGCATTTTCCGCAATAAGGTCAACTCCCACGCCGTCATAGCCTTTTTCGGCAAACAGGGTAAGTGCCGAATCGAGTATCCTGTCTTTGGTCGGTATTTTATCCATGATATATTTCTCCTTATATAAGCTAACGCGCGTTTTCTAAATATATTATATTTTATAATTATTACTTTGTCAAGTACTATATAAAAATGCAGGACTATTCGGTGATTTTTATTGACAAGGGATAATATGTGTGGTATAATGGTTATGGAAAACGAACGTTAGCTTTACTTTCGCAGATAGACGATATAAGGCTCTATATCCGGAGGAAAGCAATAAATCGGAAGTTGAAGGCTTAATAGTTCAGTGATTTCAATTTATTGATTTTAGCAAGAAAGTTGGTATATGATGATAAAAGCATTTTTTCTGGATTTTTATGGGACAGTTGTTCATGAAGATGGAGAAGTCATTAAAAAGATTACAGATATTATATATAGAACTGGGAAAGTGAATGATAAGTCAGAAATAGGCACATTTTGGTGGAATGACTTTCAAAATATGTTTCTCAATTCTTATGGGGATACCTTTGAAACCCAGAGAGTGCTGGAAGAAAAATCTCTTAAACATACATTACAACATTTTTGTTCAAGTGAAAATTATTTAGAACTTAGCAAGTTAATGTTTGAACATTGGGTTCATCCTCCAATTTTTGAAGAATCAAAATCATTCTTTGAACATAGTCCGATACCAATCTATATTGTTTCAAATATTGATACAAGTGACATTTTGGAAGCAATAAGATATCACGATTTAAATCCAACAAGTGTTTTTACTTCAGAAGATGCCAAGGCATATAAGCCAAGAAAAGAATTATTCCAATTAGCCTTAAATAAAACAAGACTTAATGCAAATGAAGTTATACATATTGGAGATTCAATTAGTAGTGATGTAAAAGGAGCTTCTGCTTTAAATATAAAAACATTATGGATATGGGATCCACTGGTTTGCCGAGAATAACACAGACAAATAACAGCGTATAGGAAGAAAGGATAAAAGAACAATGGAAAAATTGGTGATCATATCCCCACAGTTTGAAAATGATGACTGGATACCGGACGGCTGTGCAGGGTACGGCTATGACAGATCGCCGGAATTATACATAGAAGGCATACCCGACGGAACGAGATCACTTGCAGTTGTAATGGACGATCTGGATCACCCTATCCGCCCCGGCTTTAATCACTGGGTTGCGTGGAATATACCTCCCATCGGAGTGATCCCCGAAAGAATGCCCAAGGGTGAAGTTTTAGACAGACCAATCCACATTGAACAGGGTATTGCATACGGAAAGCATTGCTATCGGGGTCCCAAACCGCCGTTTAATTGGCTTCACAGATATAAATTTACTGTTTATGCACTCAGTACAAAGCTGCAGCTCAGCGCTGACAGCGATAAGAATGATCTGCTGAGTGCAATAGATGGTCATGTACTGGCGCAAGGTGAGCTGTTCGGAAAGTATCGGAGAAAACATAAGTGAAATTTATATATCAAAGATTTTTGGCATCCTGAGCAAAATATAGTTTCATGTGGAGGTTTTTATGACAGGTATAATTATATATAAATCAAAATATGGAGCTGCGAAAAAATACGCAGAATGGTTATCGGAGGAAACAGGTTTCTCTTGTGTTAATGTGAGTAAAGCAGATGAACAGCAGGTTAAAGCTTGTGATGTAATTATTTTGGGCGGAGGTATTTATGCCTCCGGCATCGCCGGCTTATCTTTTTTAAAGAAAAATATTGACTGCTTAACCGGAAAGAAAATAGCAGTGTTTTGCTGCGGTGCATCTCCTTATGATGAAAAAGCATTCAGGAAAATAAAAGACCACAATATGAAAGGCTCATTGTCGGATATCCCTTGTTTTTATTGCCGTGGTGCGTGGGATATGAATGCAATGTCATTTAAAGACAGAACATTATGCAATATGCTTAGAAAAGCTGTATCAAAAAAATCTCCCGATGAGTATGAAATTTGGGAAAAAGCTTTGATGGCAGCCGGTGATGATAAATGTGACTGGACCGATAAAAAATACTTGAAACCGATCATTGAATTCATAAATCAGTAGATCGGAATTTGGAGGGTCATTTATGGAAATAAGATATGTTACTCCAATTGATAATCCTTTAGAAATAAGTGAAATATACGAAAGAAGTTGGAAATACGCTTATAGAAATATTATACCTACAGACTATCTCGACAGCATTCCGGCAGGACGTTGGGCAAATAGTATCACTAAAGTTGGTATGCACAGTCTTGTAATAACTGAAAATAATCACATTATTGGAACTGCAAGTTTTTGCAAATCAAGGTGGCAACAGTATAACGAATATGGCGAAATTGTATCAATTTACTTTCTTCCCGAATATATGGGAAAAGGGTACGGACATCATCTGCTAAATGCTTGCGTTGATGAATTGAAAAAAGCGGATTCCATAAAATTCTGTTATGGGTTCTTGAAGAAAATCAAAGAGCCAGAAAGTTTTATGAAAAGAACGGATTTGTTTGTACTGATAATATTTTAGATGATAATATTGGCGGAAAAGATTTGAGAGAAATAATGTATATATTAAAATTGAAAAATCGGAATTGATATGGAGGGTAAAATAAATGTCGAGCGATAACGCTACGCCTTTTGTGGCAAAACACTATGATAAGGAAATCAACAACACAATTCCCTATTACGGAGAATTTTATGACCAAACTTTAGATGTGATTGAACAGTACAAGTCGGGCAAGATCAAGTGGCTGGACTTGGGCTGCGGAACGGGAACATTGGAAGAACTTGCTTGCCAAAGATTTTCCGATATTCGTTTTACTCTGGTTGACCCGTCTGAAAAAATGCTTGAACAAGCAAAAAGTAAGTTGAATGACAGCTCCATACAATATATTTGCACAAACTCAGCTTCTATTAGCTTTCAGAATCGTTTTGATGTTGTTACGGCAATTCAATCTCATCATTATATGCACGAGGAAGAACGCAGAAAAGCAACAGAATGTGTATATAATTCATTGGTGAGCGGTGGAATTTATATCACCTTTGAAAATGTAATTCCCGAAGATGAAGAACTGAAAAAGGCTGAACTTCTGAGGTGGGGAAGATATCAGCAAAGACACGGCAAAACGGAAGAAGAAGCAAAAGCACATAACGCAAGATGCGGAGTAAACTATTTTCCGCTGACTGTTGATCAGCATATTCAGCTTCTGAAGGAAATTGGTTTTTGCAAGGTTCATATATTTTGGTATAGTTATATGCAAATGGGGATTTATGCGTTAAAATAATAATTTTTGTTGGTCGAGAATAAACAGATCGATAAATCGTAATTTTCGGAAATGAATATGATAAGACAGTATTTATATATGGCATCGTCAGACAGGAAAAACAAAAATTATCAATGATAAGCTGACATTGGTATTTTATGAAAAAAGTTGAGCGAATAAATCTGTAATTAAGGATATGAAACTATGCTATTGGAACGATTTGATAAAGTGACAGAAATATCAAAAGGAATGTCGGGGGATAAAAAATATAAGTGTATTGACCGAGAGGGACACGTGTTTCTTTTGAGGTCGTCCGACTTGAAGGAATATGACATAAAGCTGAAAGAGTATGAGTTTTTAAAGAAATTGAACAAATCTGATCTGCCTATCCCGAAGTGTATAGATTTTATGAAGGAAGGAGATTCTGTTTATACGCTGCTTTCATGGATAGACGGTGAGGAAACAGAAAAGGTTTTGCCGCATCTGAATGAAGGTGAGCAGTATGAAATGGGAGTTAAGGCAGGAAAAATTCTTGCAAAAATTCATAAAGCAGCAGCTCTCGAAGAAGATCCCGGCAATTGGTATGACAGATATTTTGAAGTGATAGATCCAAGATTAGAAGCTTACCGCACGAAGGGGATAGCTTTTGAAGGAGCAGACCTGATACTTGATTTCATTGAAGAAAATAAATATCTTTTAAAGCAAAGAAAACAGTGCGGACATCATGGGGATTATCACATGGGCAATCTTATCACTAAGAATGGAGAAGTTTTTGTGATCGACTGGCACACGGTTGATTTTGATAATATCGGTGATCCGTGGTATGAGTTTAATCGTGTCGGGGTGGAATATCCAGCATTTGCTTCCGGGCAGATCGACGGCTACTTTGACGGGAATATCCCGGAAGAGTTCTGGAAGCTGTTCGCTTTATATCACTCTGCAAGTGCTGTTACTTCCATCGTCTGGGCAAAATATTATGCACCGTCTAAGCTGGATAGCATCATTAAGTTGAATAAAAATGTGCTTGCCTGGTTTGATAATATGGAACGGGCAATACCGACATGGTATTTGAAGGATAATTATTCCGAAAAATGTGATGATGAAAACGAAAAATAGCTTAGGCATATATGCTTTGTAAGAGAACCCCAAATGTATTTTAGGAGAAAGTGCTTATGAAAAAGCTTTGGAATAATTACTTAAAAGATGCAGTATTTTTATATTGTGTGATCTATACGATTACTACCATTTTGAACAGTATCATAAATAGTTTTATGTACAAATGAAATGCAACAAACTATTTATATAAGGAGATTTTACAATGATATTTCAAGATAATGTGATCAAAGAATATTTGAAAAATGTTTATTTCATAACAGGAACACCGTGCGGCGGAAAGACGACGATCTCACGGGAGATAGCAAAACGGCACGGTTTATTGGTTTATGATATTGATGAGCAGTTCGCAAAGCATAGGGAAATTTCAACTCCCGAGTTTCAGCCGTCAATGAATAAGGCTTTTAAAGATGCCGATGAATTTTTCGGGCGTTCTGTGGAGGAATATAAAAAATGGCTGATCGATAACACAAGAGAGCAATTGGATTTTGTTCTATTGGATCTGATACGTCTTTCGCAAAATCAAATTGTTTTATGCGACTGCCATTTGACAGTGGAAGAAGCCGACAGATTGACTGAAAGGTCAAGAATAGCCTTTTTGATAAAAGACCCGTCGAATTTAGTTGATGATTACTGTAACCGCCCCGACCATCAAGGGTTCAGCGATTTTATAAACAGCACATCTGATACCGAAAAAGCAAAGGCGGTATGCAATGCGACCTTGAAAAGTATCAACGAGAAAAGATGCAGCGATATAAAAGGCAGTAACTATTTCTGGCTCGAAAGAACCGAAAACAGTACAATTGATGATACTGTAAGAAGGGTTGAGCAGCACTTTGGTCTGGTCGGAAAAGATCTCGGTATGGATACATTAGAGATAAGAAAAGTCGATAAAGATACCGAATTGGCAGAAAAACTAATTCTTTTTGTTGAACACTTTTCTTGGGAAGATGTAAAAGAGCATATTTTGCAGATGCTTCGGACGTGGGCATTTACCGACTGGGAAACAGTTTTTGTAGCAATTGCAGACGGTCAGATCGTAGGAATGACAACTATTATGAAGACAGACTATTATCCGCTGCCCGAAATATATCCATGGATATCAAGTGTGTTTGTTTCGGAAGATTATCGGGGACATAGGATAAGCGAAAAACTGATCGATTTTGCAAATGAATACGCAAAAGCAAATGGGTTTGACAGGACTTATATTCCGTCGGAGCATATCGGACTGTACGAAAAATATGGGTACCGTTATCTTAAAGATATTGTTAATTATGGAAATGGAACCGATCGGTTGTATGTCAAAGAATTGAAGTAATAAAAGGAATATGACAACTTCCGGTTAGTCGAAACACCTGATTCCGCCGGCGATATATTGATACTTTTGAGGATTTCAATTATTTTAAGTTTTGCGGAATCAGGTAAATATAATTTTCATATTCCAAGCTATTGAGCAGACATAAGTAAACGTGAAACATACAGAGAGGGGCATATAAAAGCAGTGGAAAAAATCAGATTATTTTTCAGGATCCCGGATTCATACATTCAAAAGATCAAGAATTATTCAATTATAGATGCGGCTATGGCTTTGGGACTGTTTTTCCTGTACTGTATTGCAATGGTATTCTGCGGATTGATCGTAAATTCTGTTTCCAAATTTGCAATTACTGTTATAGGCGGAGTAATAAATCTTGGCTTTGTAGGTATGGTTTTGGGGCTTTTGTTTTTAAGAAAACAAGGAATTGATACCATAGGTCTTAAAAATGGAAATATAAAATTGTCACTGATAATGGGGACATTTTTAGCTGCAATTCTCTTTTTCTGCAACTGCCTTTCAAATGTTCTTTTTGAGGGTCAGAAGTTTATTTCAATTGATAAAATAGCGATAAATATTCTATATTATTATACAGTGGGATTAGCTGAAGAGGTGATTTTCAGAGGATATATAGGAACAAGGCTCTGCGGATTCATAAAAAATGTATATGTGGTTACTTTTATAACAGGATTACTGTTTGTGCTTATGCATTTCCCGTTTCGGATGGCTGCTTATCATATGACATTTTTAGAACTTGCATCAAATTTCACGTATATGATAGATCTGTTCGTTACGCATCTGATATTATCCTTTATTTACATAAGATCTGACAGTCTATATGGAGCGATTCTTTCGCATTGGGTTTCAGATCTGGCGTATTCAATAGTGACGCATTTATAAATTAAAGCTGAGTTTGTGTTATTAAATAAATGATGCAATAACGGACATAAAAGGAGTATCGGTATGAAAAATCACATTGTTGACAGTTATGAAAATTATAAGGAAGAAGATCGTCTGACAACAAACAACGCCCGCAGAATCGAATTTCTGACCACCGTTCGTGTTATGGACGAGCTGTTTAAGGAAAAATCAAAAATATTGGATTGTGCGGCAGGGACGGGGATATATGCTTTTTATCTGGCTGATAGAGGTCATAGTGTGACTGCCTGCGATATTACACCGAGGCATATCGATATCATCAATAAAGAGAAAAAGAGTAAAGGTTACGAAATGCCCACGGCTGTATTAGACGCAGCGATTATGAGCCTGTTTGAGGACGAAGCCTTTGATGTTGTACTGAACATGGGACCGTTTTATCATTTGATAACGGAAGAGGAAAGGAACCGATGTTTATCGGAATCCTTGCGTGTATTAAGAAAAGGCGGACTTTTGCTTACAGCATATATCCCGAGATTTTATCTGTGTCAGTATATATCTATGAGCAGCAGCGACTATCTTGACGCTGCATTACTGGAACAGCTGAGGAATACCGGGGTTTTAAGGCATAACGATGAAAAATGCTTCTGGACAGACACATATTACGCCACAAAAAAAGAAATGGAAGATAAGTATATCGGGAACAACGTTGAGATAATCGACCATTTCGCCCAAGACGGTATGGCACCGTCCTTTTCCAATATTGTGGACAAATGGGATGAACGGCAATTTAAGGTGTGGTGCGATCACCACTATTCGGTTTGCCGTGAAGAGTCTGTTCTTGGGGCAAGCAATCATGTTATCATTGTGGGGAAGAAAAGGTAGGTCAGGGTTATTAGAATATAGGTGAGCTGTCATTCAAGAGAGCGAAAAAACAGCACCCGTTTTGAATTGACCCCAAAAAGTTAGACAAAGATCAAGAAGAAAAATTATACAAAGCGACTAAGAGCAATCTTGGTCGCTATTGTTATGCAGCATTGTGTCTGTATTCGACAGGAGAAAGTCCATCAAGCTTAAGCTTGATACGCTTGTTGTTATACC
>JBJERX010000103.1:0-9864 GCA_051882495.1 Huintestinicola sp.
ATGCATAAGATCAGAAGTTGCCGTTACATCGTGTTCATTTGCACCCGTCACTTTATAAATACCGTGACGTTATAATTGATGGCGGAGTTCCGAGGATTGTATCCGATGCTCTGTTTAATAAGGTGCAGGAGCGTTTAAGGAAAAACCAATACTCCCGTTCAAGGTTTAAGGCGAAGATTGAGTATTTTCTTTCTACCAAGCTCATCTGTGGATATTGTGGTGAGCTTATGATAGGGGAGAGTGGTACAGGACGTCAGCAGCTTAAATATCACTATTATAAATGTACCGGAGTTAAGAAACATAAGGGCTGTCATAAGAAAACTGTACGCAAGGCGGATATAGAAGAAATTGTACTGAATGATGTAATGGATAAAATGTTCAAGGAGGATTTGATAAACGATATTGCCGACAGCGTTATGAATTTGCAGAAGAAAGAGAATACGACCATACCTCTTATGCAGAAGCAGTTGGCTGAAATTCATCAGAGTATAAATAATTTAGTCAAGGCTATGGAAATGGGTATGGTTTCGAGGGAAACCAAGCAGCGTTTTGATGAGCTTGAAGCTCGGAGAGCGGAGATTGAAACAGACATAATTAAACAGGAAATACAAGAAGAAATAATTACAAGAGAGCAGGTAGTTGAATGGCTGAAAGAAATGAAAAGGCTTGACCTTTCACTGGACGACAGCAAACGAAAGCTTGTAGATACTTTTGTAAATTCTGTTTATCTTTACGATGACAAGGTGGTCATCAGCTTTAATTGTAGGGAAGGGGCGAGTACACTCGCCCTTCCTTTGGACGATATTTCGGCTTGTGAAAGAATTGGGGAGCCACATCGGACAAATCCGAACTCTGAAAAGGGTTCGGATTTTTTCGCTTTCTATCCGGGTAAGGCTGTGTTTGGTGTGGTGGTCAGAAGATAATAACAGTGCCCGGGTCATATACCACGGGCACTGATTAGCTTGATTTTGGAAAATACTGTTATTAGAAATTTCCAATGAGGGCTTCAAAAATCTCAATAAGCTCTTGTGATGCAACATCGGAAGGATATAAGCCTTTATAATCCCTGTTTGAGAAATGAATATTGTATGTTGTTATATCTAATGGAAACTTCCTATATCCATTGGAGCATTGTCGGAAAATAACCATAATTTCTCAATAAAGCTGCGAGCAGTTCGTCCTTTAACGATTTTTGTGGTCCCGGTTACAGTATTTGTGACCTTGGTATCCTTTAAAGAATTAACGATTATTTTGTATTTTTTTGTTTTGCCGGGACCTCTGAAGCTGTATTCCTGTTCCTCATAAATAATTGGAGAACCAAGTGATGCAATTACATCTTCTATTTTCGTAAACTTGGAATTGGCTCTGTGCCATCTGTAATTCATATAAAACGGAATATTGGAACTGCTGTGATCCGTGAAGAGAACGATAATGACAGCAAGCTTGCCTGAGAAATAAACATCGGCAAGGGTATTTTCGATCATATCCATAAAATCGGGATTGCAGGAATCGGTGGTTATAAGAATAGTTTTTTCATCACCACCCAATGTGTTTGGTGTATGTGCATACTTAGATAATGCGTTGAAAAATGTTGACAGCCTTGCGCCATATCTGAAAATGGCGTGCATATAGGGGAATATTTCGTTTGTCTTTATTCCGTGTGGGTGCGTATTGATGTTAGGTGTTCCGCAATTGTTATTATTTTTCATAATTCTATCGATATTAAAAAGCCCCTTTTGCTTATTTTACAAGAATCTTTTCGGCTTTTTCAATTTCTTCTCTTGTGGGAGTGGGTATGCCTTGGAGCTTATATTCAAGTCCGAGATTTTCCCATTTGAAAACTCCGAGAGTGTGGTAGGGGAGTATTTCTGTTCTTTCAACGACATCCCCGAGAGAATCGATAAACTCCCTTGTCTTTGCAAGATCTTCGGGATCGTCGGTGACAGTGGGGACAAGAACGTATCTTATCCACATTTTCTTGCCGTTGTCCGCAAGAAAGCGTGCAAAATCAAGAATGTTCTTGTTAGAATGCCCCGTCAGCTCCTTGTGCTTGTCACCATCTATCTGCTTGATGTCCAGCATTACAAGATCGGTGTACTGTATAAGCTCTTTGAACTTGGCGAGCGTTGGCTCTTCACGGGAAAAGGGCTGTCCCGAGGTATCTATGCAGGTGTTGATGCCCTTTGCCTTTGCAAGTCGGAAAAGCTCTGTAACAAAATCGATCTGCAAAAGAGCTTCTCCGCCGCTGACTGTTATGCCGCCTTTTTTGCCCCAATAGGACTTGTATCTTAAGGCCTTGCTCAGAGCCTCTTCGGGGGTAAGTGTCATTACTTCGGAGTTTCCTGCCCATGTGTCGGGATTGTGGCAGTATTTGCAGCGCATGGGACATCCTTTAAGGAAAAAGATATATCTTATCCCGGGACCGTCTGCGGAGCCGAAGCTTTCTACTGAATGTATAAGTCCTTTGATTTCTTCCATTTTGGAAATTTCCTTTCATACAAAAATATGGCAGGCGAAATGCCCGCCATATTTGATTGTGAGTTGTCGAGAGATTTTTATCTTGTAGCGTGGAAGGTTCTGGAGATAACGTCCAGCTGCTGCTCCTTGGTGAGGTCAACAAACTTAACTGCATAACCCGAAACACGTATTGTGAAGTTTGCGTACTCGGGGTTTGTGGGATCTTCCATGATCTTTTCAAGATATTCTCTGTTGAATACGTTAACGTTAAGGTGGTGAGCGCCCTGGTCAAAGTAGCCGTCCATAACAGCAACAAGGTTGTCGATTCTTTCAGCCTTGTTGTTTCCGAGAGCCTCGGGGTTCATAGACTGAGTATTGGAGATACCGTCAAGAGCCCAAACATAAGGAATCTTAGCTGTGGAGTTAAGAGAAGAAACAAGACCGTTCTGCTCTGCGCCATAGCTGGGGTTAGCACCGGGAGCGAAGGGAGCGCCTGCTTTACGTCCATCGGGAAGTGCGCCTGTAGCTCTGCCGTAAACAACGTTGGATGTAATGGTAAGGATAGAGGTTGTAGGCTCAGAGTTTCTGTAGGTGTGTCTTCTCTTGATCTTGTCAAGGAAGGTCTTAAGGAGCCATACGCCGATCTCGTCAGCTCTGTCATCGTCGTTGCCGTACTTCGGGAAGTCGCCTTCAACGATGTAGTCGGTAGCAATATTCTTAGCAACATCAACAACATTGCCTGCTTTGTCCTTGATCTCAATGTCGCTGCGGACAACCTTTACCTTAGCGTACTTGATAGCGGAAAGGGAGTCGATAACGTGAGAGAAGCCTGCGATACCTGTTGCGAAGGTACGTCTTACATCTGTATCAATGAGAGCCATTTCAGCTGCTTCATAGTAATACTTATCGTGCATATAGTGGATAAGGTTAAGAGTATTTACATAGAGGCCTGCGAGCCAGTCGAGCATAACTTCGTACTTCTTCATGACTTCCTTGTAATCGAGATATTCGCTTGTGATAGGCTGGTATGCGGGAGCTACCTGCTTGCCGGACTTTTCGTCAACACCGCCGTTGATAGCGTACAGAAGAGCCTTTGCAAGGTTTGCACGAGCGCCGAAGAACTGGATCTCTTTACCTGTCTGTGTTGCGGATACGCAGCAGCAGATAGAGTAGTCATCGCCCCAAACAGGCTTCATAACATCGTCGTTCTCGTACTGGATAGAGCTTGTGTCGATAGAGATCTTAGCAGCATACTTCTTGAAGGTCTCGGGAAGAGCGGAAGAATAAAGAACTGTGAGGTTAGGCTCGGGAGAAGGCCCCATATTTTCAAGAGTATGGAGGAAACGGAAATCGTTCTTTGTAACCATTGAACGTCCGTCCATACCGATACCTGCAACTTCAAGTGTAGCCCATACAGGGTCGCCGGAGAACAGTTCGTTGTAAGAAGGGATTCTTGCAAACTTAACCATTCTGAACTTCATTACCATATGGTCGATAAGCTCCTGAGCCTCGGATTCTGTAAGAGTACCGTTGTTAAGGTCTCTCTGAATGTAAATGTCAAGGAATGTGGAAACACGGCCTACGGACATTGCTGCACCATTCTGTGTCTTGATAGCTGCGAGGTAGCCGAAATAGAGCCACTGAACAGCTTCCTTTGCGTTCTTAGCAGGCTGTGAAATATCGTAGCCATAGATCTCAGCCATCTTCTTCATGCCCTGGAGAGCCTTGATCTGGTCTGTGATCTCTTCTCTGAGACGGATGATGTCATCAGTCATTGTGCCGCAGCCACAGTTAGCCTTGTCTTCTTCCTTCTGCTTGATTAGAAAGTCGATACCGTAAAGAGCAACTCTTCTGTAGTCGCCTACGATACGTCCGCGTCCGTATGTATCTGGAAGACCGGTGATGATGTGGCTGTTGCGAGCAGCTCTGATCTCAGGTGTATAAGCGTCGAAAACGCCCTGGTTATGGGTCTTGTGGTATTCGTTGAAGATCTGGTCATACTTGGGATTAACCTTGTAGCCGTAGCTCTCTGCAGCCTGCTGAGCCATCTTGATACCGCCGTAAGGCATGAATGCTCTCTTGAGGGGCTTATCTGTCTGAAGACCTACAACCTTTTCAAGATCCTTCATGGATTCGTCGATATAGCCGGGTCCGTAAGCTGTGAGTGAGGTTACTACCTCTGTTTCGCAGTCGAGAACACCGCCCTTCTTTCTTGCTTCGATCTGAAGCTCCTTGAGCTTGCCCCAGAGCTTGTTTGTTGCCTCGGTGGGTCCTGCAAGGAATGACTCATCTCCGTCATACGGGGTGTAGTTATTCTGGATGAAGTCTCTTACGTTGATCTCTTCCTTCCAGAGTCGGCCTTCAAAGCCGTTCCATTCTGCATAATTTCTCATAATTTGTATTCCTCCCGAAAAATTATTTGTGTTATGTGATTCTGCTTAATATTTCAGCTGTTTTAGCAGCATGAGTGCTTTACTCGGTCCATTACCTCCGCACGTTTGCCGTTATTAAATCTGTCAAGCGTGCCTACAAGATAGCCGGTTATTCTTCTTATACGGTCAAATTTTGCTGTGGGAAGCTTATACAGAAGCTCAACATAATCGCCGTCTGCGATGATAGTGAGTCCCTCTATTCTTCCGTGAATCTTCTGACCACGGCTTATGTACAGCCTTATCTCCTCGTCCTCCATCTGTGTGCCGCGCAGCTCAACGGGTATACCGTCGATCACCGATATTGAAATGACTGTATTGTCCATTTTTTTTCGCTCCTCATCAAGTTATGTATTTGGTTCAGAAGGTCTGCAGTTTCTGCTTTATTTCTGATTTCCGTTATTATAATAACACAATATTTTCTGCCTGTCTGTGACAAAGTCGCATAAATAACAATTTTTTTATATAAATATATATACTTAGTCTTGGCATATTTCACAGTATTTTTGATAAGCTATTGACTTCGCTTTGGGGATATGGTACAATTAGTTAGATAAAACGAAGCAGTGGGGTGTGAAAATGGATATCCTGACGGAAAGACTATCATTCTGGGACAAGCTCAGTGAGGAAGAACAGCAGCTTGTCAGCACATCAGTCCTTATCCGCAGCTTTGAGGCTCAGGAGCCTATCCACAGCTGCAATAAGCAGTGCGTGGGAATGGTCTATGTTTTATCCGGGGATATGAGGCTGTTTCTTTTATCCGATGAGGGCAAGGAGGTAACTCTCCTTCATATATCGGGGAATGAATCCTGTGTCCTTGCTGCATCCTGTGTCATGTCGCAGATAACCTTTCATTCGGAGCTGGTGGCGTCTGAGAAAACGGAGCTGCTGATAATCCCTGCTCCCGTGCTTGCAAAGCTTATGAAAACTAATATCCATGTCAGGTGCTATGTATATGAAACCTCGGCAAAGCTTTTTTCCGATGTAATGTGGACTATGCAGCAGACCCTTTTTTACAGCGTGGACAGGCGTCTTGCATCGTTTCTGATAACGGAATACGAAAAGGCGGAGTCCCCCGAACTTTGCGTTACTCAGGAAACTATCGCTCAGGAAATAAATTCTGCAAGGGAAGTCGTGGCAAGAATGCTGAAAAAATTTGCGGCGGATAATCTGCTTAAAAATCAGCGGGGAAAGATAGTTCTTCTTGATATTGACAGGCTTTATGATATGTCCTGTTGATTATGTGACATAGTTACAGACAATTACTTTTATCCGTGGTATAATTATGAAAACATAAATTTTTTATCCGGAGAGGTATATGTATGTCTGACGTAAACATTAATAAGGGTAATATCGAAAAGGAAGTGTTTTTTTCGGATATTCCCGTAATACTGAAATTCTGGGCTGAATGGTGCGAGCCGTGCAGGAAAATCTCGGCGGAGATAGGGAAACTAAGAGCGGATAATGCGCTGCAGTTCAAGCTTGCATCTCTCAATGCCGATGAATATCCCGAGCTTATGTCAAGGTTCAAGGTCTTTTGCCTTCCGACCCTTGTGATAGTTAAAAACGGCACAGTATGCTGTTCACTGGAGGGATACCACTCCAAGGAACAGATCATGTCATGCATAGTGCAATAACACGCATTAACACACTAATAATTGTGTTATATAATAAACCGAAAGGAAGTTGTTAATATGGAAAATATTGAGATTTGCCACTGCATGGGAGTTACTGTCAATGATATTGACGTTGCTCTTCACAAGAGCGAAAATCTCAGTGATGTAACAGAGGCGTTCAAGAAGGTTCAGGAAGAGACAGCCTGCTCCACAGGATGCGGCGGATGCTATGAAAAGATCGTTTCCACCATTTCCGATCTTATGCACAGATAAGGTTTACATCAACACGGCCGTTGCGCTTGGTTTTATAAGTGCAGCGGCTATTTTTTGATATTGTACTTGAAAGCGGCGGCAAAATATGCTATAATATATTATAATACTTTTTTCGGAGGTCAGATATGAAAATTTCCGACAATATTGCCTATGTAGGCGTTAATGACCACAGCATTGACCTTTTTGAGGGTCAGTATACCGTTCCGAACGGAATGGCTTACAATTCCTATGTTATCATTGACGAAAAGACCGCAGTAATGGACACCGTTGACGCACATTTCACTGACGAGTGGTTACATAACCTTGAAGCTGTGCTTGGTGACAGAAAGCCCGATTACCTTATTGTTCAGCACATGGAGCCGGATCATTCCGCTAATATTCTGAATTTTATGAAAAAGTATACTGATACAAAGGTCGTTGCATCTGCAAAGGCATTTACAATGATGAAGGCTTTTTTCGGAACGGACTTTTCGGACAACAGGATAGTTGTGGGCGAGGGAGATACCCTTTCTTTGGGTGAGGACACGCTTACATTCATAACTGCACCTATGGTGCATTGGCCCGAGGTCATCATGACCTATGACAATAGGGACAAGGTGCTGTTCTCGGCAGACGGCTTCGGCAAATTCGGTGCACTTGACGTGGAAGAGGACTGGGCTTGCGAGGCAAGACGCTATTACTTCGGCATTGTGGGAAAATACGGTATGCAGGTGAAGAACGTATTGAAAAAGGCTGCTGCTCTTGATATAAAAATTATCTGCCCCCTTCACGGCCCCGTACTTGACAGTGATCTTGGCTATTACCTCGGTCTCTATGAAAAGTGGAGCAGCTATGAGCCTGAGAGTGAGGGCGTTATGATAGCCTATACCTCCGTATACGGACATACAAAGGAGGCGGCAATGAAGCTTGCCGAAAGCTTGAAGGAAAAGGGCTGCCCGAAGATAGTGATTTCCGACCTTGCAAGGTCTGACATGGCTGAATGCGTTGAGGACGCTTTCAGATACGGTACGCTCATTCTTGCGACTACCACCTATAATGCAGAAATTTTCCCGTTTATGAGAGAATTTATAAATGACCTTACGGAGCGAGGCTTCCAAAAGAGAAGGGTGGGCTTTATCGAAAACGGCTCATGGACGCCTATGGCTGCAAAGGTTATGAGGTCTATGCTTGAAAAATGCAAGGATATTACATATTTTGAGAATACCGTAAAGATAACATCTGCTCTTGATGATGTTAGCGGTGCACAGCTTTGTGCTCTTGCAGACGAGATCATGAAAGTGTGATGATGAAAAATAAAGTGGCTGTAAAAAAGTTCCTTTTATATTTGACTTGATTGTCGGAATATGGTATAATATACGCATACGGATAGTTTATTTCAATTCACGGAACATGGGATAACAATGGAAAAGGAACTGCTCAACCGCAATTTATACCGTCAGATAAAGTCAATGGATAAGAATGAACTCAGCCATACACTCAAAAATATCTATGAAATGGGTAAGGAAGATGCTATGAAGGGTATCGAAGCTGTTGACATAGATATGGAGAAGATGCGCTCTCAGATCGGGGCGATAAAGGGTATCGGTGAAACAAGGCTTAATCAGATAATGGAGATTATTTTCGAGCATCTGAATATACCAAAGACTGATCATCAATAAGGCTGATATTATAAAAGGACAGTACACGTTGAATGTGCTGTCTTTTTTATAGTAACGCAGAAATGGAATTATCTCATTGATTTTGCTGATTTATTATGGTATAATGAAACAGAACAATAAAATCTTCATAAAGGAGAACCGCTATGGCTGATACATACATTAAATATAATGACCACTCCATAAGCTCCGCATTTAAGGATCACTATATTGTCCCGGACTATCAGAGAGAATATGTCTGGAAGGACGAGCAGATAGAGCAGCTCACCTCAGATCTCATTGAAGCCTATAATGCCGACAACAAAAAGGCATATTTTCTTGGTACAATCGTGACCTATGATGCAGGCAGTCAGTTTGAGCTTATTGACGGACAGCAGAGATTGACAACGTTCTTTATCCTTTTGTGTGCAATAAAGAGGATATATCAGAACAATAACGAGCAGACAAGCCTTATCGAAAATTTGATTTACAGCCCTATAATGAACGATGACGGAGATATTGTAAATCAGTATCATTTACAGTTACAGTATGAAGATGCAGGGGATTGTCTTGAACTTATTGAGCAGGGACAAGAAAAGCCAAAGGGATTAACACAGTCCGGTGAGCTTCTGTATAATGCTTATGATTTGATATGTAAGTTTTTGACGGATAGCTTTCCTGCTATTGCCGATTTGAAAAAATTCGTCTATTTTCTGCTTAACAGGACGAGCTTCATTCGTATTGAAACCTATGATATAACAGATGCTCTTAAAATCTTTGAAACCATCAATCAAAGAGGTAAGGGACTTGACCCGATGGATCTCCTTAAAAATATGGTATTCCGTCAGGTGGACAGAACTAAATTCAAAGAGCTTAATATGAAGTGGAGAACTATCACGACGGCATTAGAGAAGATAGATGAAAAGCCCTTGCGTTTTCTCCGATATTTTATAATGGCGAATTATGATACATCGAGCGAAAAGGACGGTATTTTGAGAGAGGATCAGATTTATAACTGGCTCAGTACAAATGATGACCAATGCCATTATAAGGATAAGCCTTTCAAGTTTGTTGAAAAAATGGTGCAGAACGTAGAGCTTTACGTTAAATGCAGAAAGCCCGAAAACAACAGCAGCGGAAATAACCATCTCAATAATATTCCTCTGCTTGCAGGCAAGTCCTACAAGCTGCACCTTATGCTCATGCTTGCCGCATCGAATATGAATGACGAAGCATTGACCGAATTTAAGAGAATAATCGAATCGGTTGTTTATTATACGGTTATTGATAAAATCGCCACCAATGTGACGGAGCGTACATTTGCTATGTGGTGTTCCGAGGTGCGAAACATAAAGAATGTTGATGAGCTGAACGCTTTTGTTACAAACACAGTCATTCCGACAGTCAATGAGTGGAAGCAGGATAACGAGCTGAATTTCCTTCGTCTTGGTCTTA
>JBJERX010000104.1:0-38078 GCA_051882495.1 Huintestinicola sp.
ACGCATTATAGCCGCCGTATTTTATCCATAGGTTAAATGGTTATTAGTATTATATTTGGGTCTGCACGTTCATTTTAAATGCACCTATGAAAAAATGCTATTCGTCAGCTTCTTTCAATATAACGATCTATATCAGAAGAAAGGAAACATTTTATGAAATGTAAAATAGTAAAGGGAAGCATAGAATCAAGATACCGTATCATGCTTGCGGCAGCTATGGTACTGATCGTTACGGGTGTGCTTGACCTTTTTCATTTGGTTAACATTGGTGCATATCAGGGAAGTCTCGCACTTATTGGAACTGCTGCTCTGCTGATAACAGTATCCGCTTTGATCATTAGAAAAAAAGAAAGCAGAACACTTCGTTTTTTTTGTAAAATGGTTATTGTTTCCGTTATATTGGAATTAACAGTATTTCAGCTGCCATCGTACAATATGGTTCCGGGAGAGTATAATAAGGCGGTCTTATTTCCCGCTGACTCTGTTGTTTCCGAAGGCAATTACACCATAGACAGCATAAACAGATCAGTCTCCGTAACAGGCATGGAACAGGTGACTTTTGACTTCCGGCAGCTCAATATGACTGTGGGAACCATTATGGTCGATGCGGATTTCAGCGAAAGCACAAAGCGTGTTCAGCTAAAAGTGGATATGGCTGATGAAACTCATATTGAACCACGTCCCGATGTTGCGTCTAATGTAATTGTAAGGGATTCTGAGGATTCAAAATATACCGCCTGCCAGTTTTCGGGCAAAGTTTCACAGCTAAAGCTTAAATTCTCATGCTTTAATGATAACGACTCAGTAACCATAAAGGCGATCTATCTCAATGAAACAGTGCCGTTTGATATTTCTGCCGTACGCTTTGGATTTATGACGTTCCTGACTACCTTCTGTTATGCCATAGCTGTGTCAGGTTACCTGAAAAAGCCCTTCAGACGTACAAGGAAATTCACTGTCGGCAGTATTCTTGCATTTACAGCGGCAGCAGCAGCTCTTGCATCAGCAATAATTATGATAAAATTGCCGGATGAAGGCTTTGGTTCACGCTGGGAGCGTGAAGCGGGAGATCAGATCACTCAGGAAATTGTAGATGCATTTGAAAATAAACAGGTAAATCTTCTGATAGAGCCTTCGGCTGAGCTGATCGCTATGGAAAACCCCTACGACTGGGGTGCAAGAAATAGTGAAGGAGCAAGCTATGAATGGGATCATGTATACTATCAGGGCAAGTATTATTCTTATTATGGAGTCGCACCTGTGCTGACCCTTTTCCTGCCATATCATAAGCTTACAGGAAAATACTTTGCCAATGACATGGCAGTATGGATATTCTCATGTGTGGGATTATTATTCTTAGGGCTTACGTATCTTGCCATAGTGATCCGCTGGATGAGAGACGTGCCATCCGGCTGTATTATCGGAGGATATGTTATACTCCTTAGTACATGCGGAATATGGTATAGTCTCGGCAGAGCGATCTTCTATGAGATCGCAGTTTCCTCAGGCTTCATGTTTCTGAATGCAGGAGCATATTTCCTGATCTCTGCAAATATTCTATCAAAAGGAAAAATATCCCTTATACGTACTGTGCTCAGCTCACTGTGCCTTGGACTTGCGGTGCTGTCACGTCCGACACTTGCTGTATATGCAATATGTGCGGCAGTTTTTCTGGTGATGTCAATGAAAAAATCATCAGACAATATTAAGGGGAGGATCACATATTTCCTTTGTGCATCGGTACCTATCTGTATTATGGGAATCTTCCAGATGTGGTATAACTACGCACGTTTCGGCTCACCCTTTGAATTCGGTATAAAGTATTCTCTTACAATGAATGACTTTGTTCATTCACAATTTCATCTGATATTCGTCCTCATATTGCTGTATAACTATATCTTTGCCGTTCCCGGATTTAATACGGATTTCCCTTACATACAGACGCCCCTCGGGCGGTTTAACGCAAACGGATATTTCTTTGCCGATGCAGGTAATACCTCCGGTATACTGTTTCTTGCACTGCCCACCTTTGGCTATCTGTTATGCGGACGAGCGATACGCTGTCTGCCTGATCGCAGGACAAAACTGCGTTATACTGCAATGATAGGTTTGCCATGTGTAGTTATGCCGTTGGTGATAATATGCTCTGCATGGGAAAGCGGCTATGCAGTACGATACCTGGCTGATTTTTCATGGGAAATCGTCATTGGTGCACTTCTGGTGCTTTTCTGGCTTTACAGGAAGAGCTGCAATGAAACCGAAAAGGCTATGTTCAGAGCCTTTATGTCAGTATCTGTTATGGCTTCAATTATTTTGAATGCAGTGCAGATCATCCCCTTTGCATTTAGCGAAAATGATTATCCTGAGATCTGCAGAGCAATGCAGGATATCATAGCATTCTGGAAATGAGGTGACGTTATGGATACATTATATTTAGTTATACCTTGCTACAATGAGGAAGAGGTATTGCCGGAAGCCTCAAAACAGCTTCGTACTAAGATCTTGTCACTTATAAAAAAAGACAGGATCAGCAGCCGGAGCCGTATTGTATTTGTAAACGACGGCTCAGATGACAGAACATGGGAGATCATAGAAGAACTGCACAGAGATGATCCAATATTCCAGGGAATAAAGCTTTCCTGCAATAAGGGTCACCAGAATGCTCTTCTTGCAGGTCTTATGACTGTAAAGGATAAGTGCGATATTGCAATTACTCTGGACGCTGACTTACAGGATGATATTGATGCAATAGATGAAATGGTTGAAAAATATTACCTGGGCTGTGATATAGTCTATGGTGTAAGAAAAGCGAGAGATGCAGACACGTTCTTCAAAAGGAAAACGGCGGAAGGATATTATAAGGTAATTAAATTACTTGGAGCAGATATTGTATACAATCATGCAGATTACCGTCTTATGAGCAGAAGAGCACTTGACGGACTTGAAAAATTCAAGGAAGTAAATTTTTTTCTGAGAGGCGTAGTGCCTATGATAGGCTACAAGAGCGATAAGGTGTTTTATGTCAGAAAGAAACGCTTTGCAGGAAAAACAAAATATCCTTTAAAAAAGATGATAGCCTTTGCATGGGAGGGACTTACGTCACTTTCTGTAACGCCTATCCGCATGATAATGGCATTGGGAAGCATTATATTTCTTGTAAGTATAGTAATGCTTATTTATTCGCTTATACGCCATGCTGCGGGAGAAACAATAGTCGGCTGGACTTCAACCATTGTATCTATCTGGGCTATAGGTGGTCTTCAGCTGCTGGCTATAGGTATTATCGGTGAGTACATTGGTAAGGTCTATCTGGAAACTAAGGAAAGACCTAAGTTTATTGTGGAGGAATATCTTGGTGAAGAGGAATGATATATTACATATTCGGAAATTATGCAGAACTTAGCCGATAAGTAATACGGCAAGGATTGTTTGGGCTAAACCTTCTGTGGTCGGCTCATTCATAACACGAACATGGCTGCCCTTTTGTGCTAATACTAATAACCATTTAACCTATGGATAAAATACGGCGGCTATAATGCGTCCTCTCTGCGTCAAACTCCCTTGCAAGGCATGAGCATTGCCGCAGTCGTTTTCCTTGATAGGACACATTCTATCCACCGACTTTATCCATAGAACAAATGGTTATTAGTATAAATCCCTTGTTTTCATTTTTCCATAAAACCACATTATTATTTTTTTTTATTGTGCAAAATAGCCATTCAATTATGAACAAAAGCAGCTGATTTTAAAGTTTAATTGTTCAAACTGATCTTTCAACCAAAAAGCAAAGCCCCTCAGAATGCATTGTACCAATACGGTGCAAAGAGCGGTGATGATCTGAAGCATAATTACCGAGCAGGTCAGCTTAGTCAAGGTTTGCGTTTTTTGCTGCGTCAGATCTTTTCAACGGGTATCCATATCTCGCTGTAATTATCTTCGGGGTTTTCGTGGGGCGGAGTGTACATTTCAATATCGTAGTTGCCGGAAAGCTTGTATTCCTTGCAGTTCGGAAGCCACTCGCTCCAGATATTTGTGTTCACTTTCTGCAGATCCCTGGGATTGCACGGGAACACAGCCCATGTTCCTGCCGGGAAAGACTTGGTAATATAACCCTCGGGCACTTCATCGCACGGGTTATAGTTATCTGCTATCAGATACTCGAAATCTTTGCCATTGCCGTTAAGGCATACGCCGTACAGACCGCATACTTTCTTGTTTTGACCCTTCTGAAAATGCTCCTGCCAGAACTTAGGTATATCGATATAGGAAGTATCCGCATTGAACATTCTCGACTTGCCCATTACCGTAAATGCCGCTTTTTCAACAATTTTGTACTCCATCATAGTACCGCCCTCCAATGTAAGCTTTATTCTCACAGGCACAAAGGATCTCAGATTTGCACCCTTTTCTTTTGCAGCCGAGGGAGAGATCCCGTGAAACCTTGTGAACGCCCGTGCAAAGCTGTCGGGTGAATCATAGCCGTATTTCACCGCAGCGTCGATTACTTTTATATCAGACGTTGAAAGCTCCTGTGCGGCAAGAGTCAGTCTGCGGCTGCGGATATATTCGCCCACGGTAAAACCGCACAGCACGCTGAATATCCTCTGAAAGTGGAAGGAAGAAACATACGCCTTTGCGGCAATATCCTCTATCTGCAGATCTTCCGTAAGATTATCCTCAATGTACTGCACTGCACTTTGAATTCCTTCTGCCCAGCCGTTCATTCCGTCACATCCTTTCCCTCTGCTGTATTCATTATATCAGCTTGATTGAAGTGCTTCCCGACATTTTGTGCTTTTAATTGCAGTATACTTTGATCGCCCGGGAAATAAATTCGGCAATACCTTCTCCATGTTTGTCAATGTTTTCCTTGAAACGCTCATCGGCGGTATACATCTCGCTCAAGTTTGCAAGTATCTCCTTTGTGCAGCTGTAGTAATTACGAGTGATGTGATCCTGCCATTTTTTGACTGTTCCCTGCACATCGCTGTCGGACGGCGTTGCACCGTTTCTCATAAGCTCCGCAAACTCGGAAATAATACCGTTCATTTCGTTATTCACTTCGTTCCATTTTTCCTTTGAATAGTTCGAGGTCTTTTCCTTGCTCTCCTTGTAAGCGTCGGTATTTCCCCACTTTTCCTTTGCCTCGCGTGCGTATTTATCACGTGCCGCCTCAAATTCGCTGTTGTCAAATACGTTCATATTCATAGTATAATCTCCTTTCACCGCACTGTCAAGAGCCGCAATAAGCCGTTCAAGGCGTTCCTTTTTCAGAATGAGCAGCCTTTTTTGCTCGGTCAGTGCCTTTTGCTTGTCGTAATTTTCAGAGGTAAGGATCTCGGCAATGATTTTTAAAGAGAAATCAAGCTCACGGTAAAACATTATCTCCTGCATACGTTCAAGAGAATGCTCGTCGTAAAACCTATACCCGTTCCGTTCGTCAACATAGGACGGTTTCAGCAGCCCGATCTCATCGTAATAATGCAGTGTGCGTACACTTACACCGGTAAGCACTGCAAATTCCTTAATGTGCATTTCCATTATCTCGCCTCCGATTATGAGTATATACTATGACGTAACGTGAATGTCAATACCTTTTTGAAATTTTTTTTATAAATCGCCTTCTCTCGGTTCTCTTTTGCTTTTCGGAGGAAAAAGCTTCTCAAATTCTTCAAGCTCGGTATCCGATACATTGTACTTCCCGTCAAAATCGTACACGCCCGAATGTGCGGAAAGGAAGCCCTTTTCAAGCTCCAGTGCCATAAAGAACGGTGCTTTGTCCTCAAGAGGTACACCCGAAAGGTGTACGTCAAAGCGGCTTGCGGAAACAAACCCGAATTTGCCGTAATAATCGGGGCTTCCCGTTATCATTACCGCCTTAAAGCCCATTTCCTTTGCCATTTTCAGCGACTTGTTTATCAGCTTGCTCCCGATACCCCTTTTCTGCATTTCGGGCAGAACAGAAATCGGTCCGAAGCCTATGATATCATCGCACATCACACCGTCTCGGTTCATTTTAGCATATGCGATATTTCCCACAAGCTGCCCGTTCTTCTCCGCAACAAGGTCAAGCTCCTTTATAAATGCCGCAGAGCTTCGCAGGTTGTGCAGAACAACATGCTCGTTGCATCCGGGACGGTAAACGTCCCAGAAAGCTTCTCTTGTGAGATTTTCATTTTCAAAATGATCCTTTTCTGTTTCGAGTCTTATTTTCATCTTAATTCCTCCAATTTGAAATTATTTATATATTTTTCCGCCGGCTTGCATATAATACGCCCACTCTGCGTCAAACTCCCTTGATTGGTCGTATTCTATCCACCGTCTTTATCCATAGAACAAATGGTTATTGGTATGAGATGGAAGCAAATATAGAACAGATCGGGTATAATCTGTTGTCAATTTCAGAAATGCAAAAGTAAAACGCCGCTTGCGAGATTCCGCAAACGGCGTTATTACGTGGTTTTTATTGGTCTGCCCGACGGGAATTGAACCCACAGCCTTCAGAGTCGGAGTCTGACGCTCTATCCGATTGAGCTACGGACAGATAATATCTGCAGCTAATATATTATACTACACGAGAGCATATTTTGTCAAGTAAATATTTTCGACATCAACCAAAAACAGCATCACCGCAGAATCCGGATGAATCATGCGGTGATGAAATATTATCTGTATATCAGATCTCGGCACCCTTTTCGCCTGTCTGCTGTCTCTTTATCTTCTTGGAAGTGGTCTTTTCAAATTCTATGTTCCTGATGCGGAGCTTTCGGATAGCCTTTGCGGAGGATACCGTCTTGTTTACCTGTGCTGTTTTTTCCTTGAACAGTGCAGCAACATCACCCTTGAATTCAGGGTTGGGGAATATCTCAGCTGTGATCTGTCCGTTCTCGGCATATACAAGTATTTCGGATATCCAGTCGATACCTGCAAACTTGTTTTCCAGCTCCTCGGGAGATACGTTTTCTCCGTTGCTGAGAATGATAAGGTTTTTCTTCCGGCCTGTTATGTATACATGATTATTCTCAACATAACCCAGATCGCCTGTTCGGATCCAGCCGTCCTCTGTGAGCATTTCTGCAGTTGCTTCGGGGTTCTTGTAGTAGCCCATCATTACAGAGGGACTCTTTGCCCAGATCTCGCCTTCAACTATCTTGACTTCGCAACCGCCTACAATATGACCTACATCACCAACGGAGGGGTCATTAAGATCGCCTGTAGTGATACGGGGAGATGTCTCAGTCATGCCGTAGCCCTGTGCAATGGGAATACCGATATTGCGGTAGAAATCCGCAAGCTCGGGAGGAAGATATGCACCGCCGCTGTAAATTCCCTTTAGTTTGCTGCCGAAAACGCCTCTTGCTATAGCTGCTTCGGGAAGCTCGGGGTGTGCCTCGTGAGCGGCTTTGATCTTCTTGCAGATAGTATCTGCGATCATGGGAACAAGCAGTATGAGCGAAGGCTCAAATGTCTTGAGATTCTGTGCTATTCTCATGATAGAGTCATTTACGCAAATTGTTGCACCATAGCGGAGTGTGAGAAGAATATCACATGTAAAACAGTATACATGGTGGATAGGAAGAACGGAGAGCAAAACATCCTCTGTTGAGCTTTCGTTATCCTCGCACATTGTATTATGGATAAGATTGCCGTGGGAGAGCATTACGCCCTTGCTCTTTCCGGTAGTTCCCGATGTGTAGAGGATAGCGGCACAATCCTCGGGAGATACATTTGATTCAGGGAGCATGTCATACTTTCCAATAATATCGGCACAGGAGATGAAGTCCTTGTCGTTCTCCTGGAGACATACAAAAGCCTTTATCTGAGGGGAAAGCTTTCTGATGCTTTCTATCATGGGTATGTATCTCTTATCAAAGAAGAAAAGAGTTACATCCGCACGGTTGATATGATCGGCAATATCTTCGCAGCAGAGCTGTGCGTCCAGAGGGACGATCACATTTCCCGAATTGGATGTGCCGAAATAGCTTGAAAGATATGCTGAACAGGTCTGACCGATAACGGCAGCGTGAAGCTTTTCACCGCCTGAAAGCTCATTGACATATGAAGCTATCCTTCGTGTGTTTTCATAAAGGGTATTAAATGATGTCTCAAGAATCTCACTGCCGCTTTTTTCCTTCATAAAGGTCTTGTCGCCATATTCTGATGCAGCAGTACGGATAAGATCCTGCAGTGTTTTTACAGATGATTTTTCCATGTGATCCTCCTATCGTATGATACTGCTCAGCCCTGAAGCTTTGCAATATAGTCCATAACTTCCTGTACTGTGTGGATATCAACTACCTCGGTCTCATCTACAGTGATCCCGAATTTATCTTCAAGCTCACCGAGGAGACTCATGAAATCGTATGAATTGAAGCCCAGATCTTCAATAAGTCTTGCATCGGGAGTGATGCTGTCCGCATCTACGTCAACGTACTGTACCATTAATTCCTTAAGCTGTTCCAGCATAATAATTTCTCCTTTATAAATAGAATTGTTCCGATCAGATCATTTCAAGTATCTCACCAATGGTGCGGTTCTTGTTTTCAATTCCTCTGAAAATAACACGGCAGAGGTAATAGTAGAAATATTCCATCTCGTGGTCGGTAACAACTTCCTTCTGATATTCAAAATTGAAATTCAGACCGTTGTCGTTAACACGATGCATGACCGTAAGATAAAGGGGCTGAGCTGCCACACCGTTTGAGTACCAGAAGCTCTTGTATGGAATGTCGGGAATATCCCCTGTATTTTCGTTCAGCGTCATGGGCTGATATGTGAGACTGAGGGATTCATATGTTGCATTCTCAGCTGTATTCCATACCTTCTTGCGGCGGTATGCATGCTCTACCGAGTCAAAGTTTGCATGACGGAAGGTCTTGTTCTGCTCATCCTGCATGATTCGGCAGGCGTCAATAAATGTTGTTTCCGGCTCGATGATGGTTCTCAGGGGGAAGAAGTGGATCCTTGTGCCTCCCGATCTCTTTTCAAGGAGCGTGCCTCGTCTTGCAACACAGCTGTTTACGGAAATATCCTTTTCGTCATTGTTGAACTTGGAAAGAACAGTTCTCAGACCCATAAGCAGTAGACATACAACGGGAACATGGTTCTCTCGGCAGAACTTCATAAGTCTGTCGGAAGGATCCTTTTCAAGCTCAAATATGGAAATAGCTGCGTCAACGTTGGGGGATGTGATGCGTGCACATCTCAGGCTCTGATCGTTCATATCACGGCGGAAGGAGAGGAGTCTGCCCATACCTGTGAAATCTGTGTACATAGGCTCTCCCTCAGCAAATCTTGACATCCAGTAATCGGTATCACGCTGCTTTGCGGGGGAGTTATCCTCGTATGCCAGGTCCTTTTCAAGCTGAGCAATGTAGCTCATCATTGGCTTTGGCATATCGGTGCCGTACTTCTTATGACAGTAAAGCTCAAGCACATCACGGTCAAATGTTATAATAGCACTGGAATCCATAGTCATGTGGTCAACATTAAAGTAAATACCGTTATATCCGCCGGGGAGCTTTATCATTACGACCCTGTTCATAGGGGAATTGAAACGCTTGAAGGGTATTCTGGTCCAGCGGCGCATCTCGTTGTGTGCGTCCTCTTCCTTCCATTTTGAGAAATCAACAAACTCTATCTCTCTGTCATCCGTAGGAACAAGGTACTGGAGCACTTCCTTTGTTTCGGGGTCCTCCCAGAATCTGAGACGCATGGTATCAAGACGTGTATAAGCTTCATGGATAGCTTCACGCAGAATATTAAAATCTGTATCCTGCTTGATATACAGACCTGTTCCGATATTAAGAAGCTCGTTTCTGGGACAGTACATTCTGGAGTAATTGTGTATACGCTGTGCTGCGGTCAGGGGATAGGCTTCAACGGTAGCGCCGTTAACTGTTATTTTTTTCATAGCAGTGATTTCCTTTCATTATTATTGACCAAGACACTTGCTTATAAACTTCTTTTCTGTTTCCTGATAAAGGGATATATTTTCGTAGCAGCTTGAACCGTGACCGGCTCCGTCTACCATAAGCAGCTCCTTTTCGCAGACAGCTGCCTCATAATTCTTTTCGGACATCCATGTAGGAACGAACTTATCTTCCTTTCCGTGGATGAAAAGCACGGGTATCTTATTTGTTTTCAGTGCGTCAAGAGTGGAGTATTCGGTGAAGGTATATCCCGCTGTTTTCTTGCACATAACGTTGTTGATGTTCATGATAGGGAAGGGAGGAAGGTGATAATCCTTCTTCATTACGTGGGAGAAAATGTCGTATGGGGATGTAAATGCACAGTCGGCAATGATTCCCTTTACGCATGACTGTATCTCGTTGAATCCCGATGCCATAAGTACGGTAGTAGCACCCATTGATGTACCGAAAAGGAAAATTTTTCTGCCGTTGTCAAAACGCTTGTTTACATAGCGTATCCATTCCAGAAGGTCATATCTGTCCAGAACGCCGAAGCCAACATACTTGCCTTCGCTCTTACCGTGTGCTCTCAGGTCAAGGATAAGAACGTCGAAGCCCAGGTCATGGAAGAATCTTGCTTGGGTGGGGCATTCCTGCATTCCGTTGCTTGTGTAGCCGTGGCAGCAGATCACCAGCTTGTCGGCGGGTGTATCTGCATTAAGAAAATAGCCGTGGAGAGCAATGCCGTCTCCTGCCTTGATGTCGATCTCTTCAAGGGGCTTTGATTCCAGCCATTCACGGTTGGGCACCATTATCTTTTTGTATTCCTCCCACTTTGCCATATCGGCAAATTCGTCAAGGTTTACTCTGATCTTTTCCTGACGGGGGATAACACGGTCATACAATACCTTTGCTCCGATGGCAGAGCCGATAACTCCTGCTGCAGCCACAGCTGCGACGCATTCTGCGATATGCATTAAGATCATCCTTTCACAGTGGATTTCAGTTTAGATTTCAGACCGGCGGTCGAAAAAATATCATAAAAAATTGACCGTTGGTCGGATGCCTGAATAAATGATACCACTTTTCCGACCGCCGGTCAAGAGATTTTTCAAAAATATCTTGTTTTTCAATTTTTTTTGTGATATAATTGAAAAAACACATGAGAGGTCTGCATAAATTATGAAAGTTGATAAGAAAGATCTTATTCTCGATACCACAGAGCAGCTTATGACACAGCTGCCCGATTCGGAAATATCAGTTTCTCAGATAGCCAAGGAAGCGGGGATAGGCAAGGGAAGTATATATTATTATTTTGAGAGCAAGGAGGAAATAATGTATGCGGTAATAGAGCGGGCGTACAGAAAATCCATCCATGAATATTTTGACAGCATAGACAGCTCTCTGCCGGCACTTGAAAAGATCAAGATGCTGTTTTTCAGTACTGTCAAACGGGAGTTTAATGACAAACGGGTCAATCTTTTCCGTACACTTCATCTGAATGACAATCTGATCCTGCACAATTATATCAAGCAGATAGCTATTGCGGAAATATCACCTATCCTTGAAAAACTTCTGATACAGGGCATTGAGGAGGGAACTATCCGCACGGATACGCCGAAGGAATCTGCCGAGATGATAGTTGCTGTTCTCACATTTATCCTTGACGGAACTGTATTTAATGAGGACATCGTAACATATAATAAGCTCAAGGTATTTGCAGAGGTACTTAATACATGTATATCGGCTGATAAGGGCAGCTTTGATTTTCTGTATGATCTTAATTATCTGCAGCCTTGACGGAGCGGCATGATATAGCAAAGTAAGGGCATATGTCCTCAGTCTGTCAAAAAAGCTGACTTTCAGTTACCGGCAGACAGCAAAAAGTTCGCCAGCCTTTCAAGGCTGCGGGGTCGAGGGGCAGCCCCCCCGCGGGTCAAGGGCAGAGCCCTTGTCGCTCTCCTCAGAGAGCGAAATCCCCTTATCCTTCAAAAAAACGGAGAGAGGGGTGAGAAATGCGACAGCATTTCGAGGGGAGGCGTACAAGACCGCCTCCCCTTCTTTCCTTCCCCACAATACTTCCCTTCAAAACGTTCCGGTGGAACGTTTTGAACGCAGCAAACTTTGTTCGGGATTCATGCAAAATTATCAATTTCAAATTCTTTCTCAACACACAAAGGGCATATGCAGTTTTTTCTGCATATGCCCTTACGCATGATCGACTTATCTCTGTGTCATAGTAGAATGGTCTGTTTCACCGGGGAGAATATCGTCGATGATATCCTCCGCTCCGTGAACTGCATCTCCTACGATGTCACCTGCACCTGTTACAACATCCTCGATGAATCCGTCACCGTCAACATCACGGTCTCTGCCGTTATTGTCGTCAGTGACGGAATGGGATGTCTGAGAGGATTGAGTAGTTGTCTGAGTGGTTTGTGAAGCGGAGCTTCCCGAGTTTTGGGAGGCTGTTCCGCTGTTATTTTTCGAGCAGGCTGTCATCATGCACGCTGAAAGAGCTAATGCTGCTGCAGCCGCGAAATATCCTGATGCTCTCATTATAAGGAACCTTTCCTTTCCCGCAGGTACTGTGCTTCCTGCGATATACTATCCGTCAGCTTTGTATATATATGAAGCGGGAACGGAAAGGTCAGAGTTATTCTATCTCAGGTCATGCAGCTGCAAACCCATATCGTTGTTATCCGATATCCGATTCTGCAATGCGAGAAAGAAGAGTATATACGGCATCGGCATCATGATTTTTTTCCGAGTCGCTCAGTGCTGCTGTTATCTCCTGTTCGGAGTAGCATTCAAGGAACCGCTTAAGGAAAACTCTCCTGCTTAAGTCTGCATCTTCCGAATTATGATCGTATGCATATTCAAGTGCAGATTCCGCAACAGTACAGATATATACCTTCTTGGCAAGCTCGCTGTACTGAGGAGGAATAACTGCTGTGTTTCCGTTCACGGTTATAGTATAACAGTTTTCATCGCATTTATACTGCTTTTTTGAAACCTTGAGAAGCTCGTAGATCTCGGAGGAATGTGATTTTACTACAGCATATTCGGATGTATAGATGTAAACCTCGTACTCCTCATCAAAGGCAGAGAAGCCGTTGTTATTGACTGTAATTGTGGGGTAATGCTCTCCCGTGATACGGTCATTGACAATGCTGCTTTCAATGCTGATCCTTTCGGAGCGGGTGAAATTCTCGGCAAGCTCGGGTGTCACTTCGGGTATCTCGCCGAATCCGCAGGAAGCAAGATAGGACATTGTTTTTGTGTAATTCTCCTTTACCGTGCAGGAATAGGTATCATAGATGGTGATATATCCCAGGCGTCCCGATCTTCCGAAATAATCGTTCTCGGACTCAGCGATGATATCATCCCTGATGCACTCCGCAAGACGGGGGACAAAATCCTCGGGAAGCTTGTTAAGTGCTATGCTCACAGAGCCGTCCAATCCGTATTCGGAGCTGCCGTAACGCCACTGGGGAGAGAGGACAGCATATCCTGCGGAATTGCTGTAGGAGCTTTTTGTACGGATCTCATAGTTGCGGATCAGATCGTTATAGATCTTTTCTCCCCGCAGCCTTTTGAATTCCTCGGTGCAGTCAAGCCTTGAAAGTATTTCCGTGGTCTCAAGGGTAATGAACTGATTATAATGACGTACAACGGTCCTTCCGTTTTTCAGCTTATACACAAAGCTGATATCTTTGTAATAGTGTTTATCCGATTGTTCAGATCCGATAATGCTTTTGTGAGCCTCAACGACTGTGCGTATATTGTCAGGGTCACTTATGCAGCTTGAATCAGTGAGGCTGTCAAGGACAGAATAATAGCTGGAATCCGAATAGCAGCCGTCGTAGGAGATATAGACCTTGCTTACCGAATCCACTGAGGGGATATAATTGCCTGCACCGAAGCAGCCTGTGCCCTTGATAAGTGCAAATGCACCGATGCAGCAGCCTGTGGTCACAGCATAGCGTATCACGGTAAAGCCGAATTTTCTGAAGCCTCTGTTGGTGATAACATCAAGTATCATATACATGATAAATGAAACGATCAACATTGGGAGCAGGATGTCCATATCATTATCCTGCATAAGGAATGCGAAGATGATATCTGCAAGAGCAGCGGTTATCAGAATGTAGTAAAGCAGCTTGAATACGAAGGGATTGCCTACGTCCTCTGCTTTTCTTCTGCGGTAGAGCAGGAATGCTCCTGCACCGAAGGCTATTGCAATTACAAGGTTTCCGATGAGCCATGATGAAAAGCTTATGATGCTTCTTGCATCGGTTCCGATGGATACTGCCAGTCCCGCAACAGCTCCTCCCGGCGAAAAGAAGGTAGCATATCTGTAAAGATAGTATTCGGGGTCAAGTCCGTTGATATTCTGAATGAATGCTGCGATGAACATGCAGATGGTCAGAGGAATGAGTGCATTAATCATAAGAGTATAAGCGATGCTCTCAAATATAGTTCCACAGCAGCTTGATACGAATGCGGTCAGGGTAAATACCATGAGCATTATAACAAATCCGCCCAGCACCAGCTTGCCGAAATAGGGAGCTGCCGTACTGAAAACATCGCAGAACCATGTTTTGTTCTGATCGTAAATATCGGAAGAAGCTGTAAAAAACCTTCCGTCACAGAGCAGATGACCTATAAGCATCTCAATTGCAGCCAGAGCTTCCGCTATGAGATATGGGATAAGGTAGATAAAAAGTCCCGACAGACCATCGGATATAAAACGCTGAGTTGTGGTCATGGGAAGGGAAAGCTGCATATCCACTCTTGATTTGTTATAAAGATAAGGATATACCGTAACTGCACAGATTATTCCCGATAAGGCTGCACAGGCAGTTGTAAGAACGCCAATAACTAAATATGCATCATCCGGCTCACTGTGTCCCTTTGTGATTATATCCGTTATCCAGGCGAGTATTATCAGCGGAGCGGCTGCAAAGTGGAGCACACCGATGATTATCATGAGCTTCATGTTGCTCTTTATGTTGAACCTCATATTATGAAGCATTTCCTTTGTGAACAGGGGAGAATGGGGTGTGATTTTTTCTTTCCCGCCGTCATTCAGGCTTATGTTTGTGTTAATCGAGCTGTCCTGCGTCATAGCCGAGACCCTCCATTTCGTAAATAAATATTTCCTCAAGTGTGAGAGGGATAAGGTCCAGAACGATGGGAGACATAGGAGCGAATTTCTCTCTTATCTCCTGTTCGGAGCCCTTCATGATAATGTAATGCACGGACTGATTTTTGCTGTAATGCAGTATGTCAAGCTTTCTGAAGCTCTCCTCGTCATATTCGCTTTTAAAAGCGGCCTGCACCTTGTGGATGCTGCCCTTAACGCTGTCAAGGTCACGGTTAAACAGCATCTTTCCTTGATGGAGCAGTGAGACCGAATCACATACCTCGTTTATTTCTTTAAGGTTATGCGAGGATATCACTGTGGTGAGCTTTCTGTCAAGCATGGCGTCCACCAGCATACGCTTGACGATTATCCTCATTGTAGGGTCAAGTCCGTCGAATGCCTCATCAAGGAGTAGGTAATCCGTCTGGCAGGCAAGACCTGTTATAACTATTGCCTGACGCTTCATGCCCTTTGAAAAATGGTCGATCTTCTTGTTTTCGGGGAGCTTTACTCTTTCACGCAGCTCTTCGAAAACCTCGTCTGAAAATGTGGGATAAAACCCCTTGTAGTAATTTTTCAGCCCGTTCAGAGTGAAGGAGCCGAACTGCACCGTTTCATCGTTGATGAAAAAAACACGCTGCTTTATGCGGGTGTTGTCATACACCCTTTCACCGTCAATTGTGACCTCCCCGTCCTCCTGCTTGTATATGCCTGTCAGCAGGCGGAGAATGGTGGATTTTCCCGCACCGTTTGAGCCGAGGAGACCGAAGGACGTTCCTGTAGGTATTGTCAGGTCAACGCTGTCAAGGGCGGTAAAATCACCGAATTTTTTTGTAACGCCTTTAAGCTGAATCATCTGTATCTATCATCCTTTCATGTGGAATGTGGGTCTGATTCCTTAACGCAGCTTATCATCTCATGGGAGGTAAGCCCCGCTGCATATGCCTCGGAAACTGCACTCCTGAAATCCTGCTCTGCGTTTTTCCTTACCGCCTCGCTGTCGGTTCCCTTTATAAAGCTTCCTCTGCCCGAAAGAGAATATATAACTCCGTCACGTTCAAGCATCTGGAATGCCTTTGACACGGTGTTGGGATTTACGCCGAGAGATTTTGCAAGCTCACGCACCGAAGGCAGCTTGTCATCCTTTTTTAGCTGATTCCTCACTACAAGCTCAATGACACGTCTGTAAAGCTGCTCATAGATGGGAGTTCTGCTTTGAAGGTCGATATCAAACATTATTTCACCTCCATTCGTGTATCATATGTATTATGTGTACTATTTGTTATAATACAGTTATATCACATTATGAAACATTTGTCAATAGTTTTTTGGAAATTTTTTCTGAGGAAGCTGTTCTCGTACCGCAAACTGCCAAAATACACAAAAAAATGTTCCCGTACTGTATTATAATTTAAGTGTAATTCATAATTCTCCACTTGACTTGATGAAAAAAAAGTAGTAAACTAATATAAATACATTAAAATGCAATACTATATTTTTGTACTGGAGGAATTATAATGCTGGATACTGATATCTCAAGCAAGTTCGGCAAAGAGGGACTCACCTTTGATGATGTTCTTCTTGTACCCGGAAAATCCGATGTAACACCCAATATGATCAAGCTGAAAACAAGGCTTGCAGGCAATATCACGCTTAATACGCCTATCATTACCTCCGCTATGGATACCGTAACAGAAGCAAAGATGGCAATTGCAATTGCCCGTGAAGGCGGTATCGGTATCATTCATAAGAATATGTCCATCGAAGAGCAGTGCGATGAGGTAGATAAGGTAAAGCGTTCCGAGAACGGCGTTATCGTTAATCCCTTCTCCCTTACAGCTGACAGAATGGTTTCTGAGGCTGACGAGCTTATGGGCAAGTACAGAATATCCGGCGTTCCTATTGTTGATGAAAAGGGTAAGCTGGTGGGTATCCTTACCAACCGTGACCTTCGATTCCTCAGAGATTTCAACACACCTATCTCCGAAGTAATGACAAAAGAAAATCTTATCACAGCTCCCGTAGGCACAGACCTGGAGGCTGCTCAGAAGATACTTATGAACCATAAGATAGAAAAGCTGCCGATCGTTGATGACAACGGCACCCTCCGCGGTCTTATCACTATCAAGGATATCGAAAAGGCTGTTCAGTATCCTAACTCAGCAAGAGACAAGAGCGGCAGACTTCTCTGCGGTGCTGCTATCGGCATCACAGGGGACGTTCTCGAAAGAGCACAGGCTCTTCTGGATGCTCAGGTGGATGTACTTGTTCTCGACTCCGCTCACGGTCATTCCAAGAACATCATGACTTGTCTTGACAAGATAAAGAATGCTTTTCCTCAGGCTGTTGTTATCGCAGGAAATGTTGCAACAGCAGAAGCTACAGAGGATCTTATCAAGGCAGGTGCTGACTGCGTTAAGGTGGGAATCGGTCCCGGCTCCATCTGTACAACAAGAATCGTTGCAGGTATCGGTGTTCCTCAGATCACAGCAATTTACGATTGTGCATGTGCGGCTCAGAAGTACAATGTTCCCATTATCGCAGACGGCGGTATCAAGTATTCGGGCGATATCGTAAAGGCACTTGCAGCAGGTGCAAGCACAGTAATGCTGGGCTCACTTCTCGCAGGCTGCGATGAAGCTCCCGGTGAAACAGAGATCTATCAGGGCAGAAGCTTTAAGGTATACAGAGGCATGGGCTCTCTGGGTGCTATGGCTTGCGGCTCCAAGGACAGATACTTCCAGGAGGGTGCTAAGAAGCTTGTTCCCGAGGGCGTTGAAGGACGTGTACCCTACAAGGGAACTGTTTCCGATACTATCTTCCAGCTTGTGGGCGGTATCCGCTCGGGTATGGGCTACTGCGGATGTGAGGACATTCCTGCACTTCATGAAAAGGCAAAGTTTGTACGTATCACAGGTGCAGGCCTCAAGGAGTCCCATCCTCACGATATCTACATCACAAAGGAAGCTCCCAACTACTCCGCTCACGTTTGATAATATCTGCATCATAAAGAGACTGCTCCGGCATACGTTGGAACAGTCTCTTTTTTATACTATAGCAAGACACAGAAATAACCTGACAAAAGGAGGCAAGGGCAAAGCTTGAAGAGTTATACTAATAACCATTTAACCTATGGATAAAATACGGCGGCTATAATACGCCCACTCTGCGTCAAACTCCCTTGACAGGCGGCAGCCTGTCTGCGGTCGTTTTCCTTGACCCCGTCGTATTTTATCCACCGTCTTTATCCATAGAACAAATGGTTATTAGTATTAGGAACGAACCCGCAGGCAGGCTTCCGCCTGTCAAGGGTGAGTGACGACACTATACAAGCTTTGCACTGCCGAACTTGGCAGTATGTTTTTGTGGCTTGCCATAAGCATTGTATGAAATGCAGTATGATATTCCGAGTAAATTTACCGAAAACTATTGCAAAAAGAAAAGTGATATGTTATAATGATTGGTATAATGTTATTATAGGGTAATCTGCATACTCACCAGAATATGCAAAATTTATCTGCCCTTATAGAAAATGGAGGACATTCAATAAATGAAAACCTACGGTATTATATGCGAATATAACCCTTTCCATAACGGACATATCTACCAGATCGAAGAAACAAGAAAGCATGGTGCTACTCATATCGTTGCAGTTATGAGCGGTAACTACGTTCAGAGAGGCGATATAGCTCAGATCGATAAGTTCAAAAGAGCTGAGATCGCTGTAAAGAACGGTGTTGACCTTGTTATCGAGATGCCTGTTCAGTACAGCCTTGCTAACGCAGAAATGTTCGCACGCTGCGGTGTTATGCTCCTTGCATCCCTCAGATGCGTTGACGGTATCTCCTTCGGAAGTGAATGCGGAAGCATTGACGACCTTAAGAAGGTTGCCGACGCTGTAAGAGAGGTATCAACTCCCGAGAACCTTAAGCCTCTTATGGAGCAGGGCATGCCTTATCCGGAGGCTATTTCACAGCTGGTATCCTTAAAGTACGGACCTCTTTACGGTGAACTGCTCAACAGTCCCAACAATATTCTTGGTGTTGAGTATCTTAAGTCCCTTAAGGTACTGGGAATTGAAGATCAGATGGAAGCTTTCACTATCAAGCGTGAGGGTGCAGGTCATGACAGTGACAAGCCCGAGGGTAAGTTTGCAAGCGGTGAGTATCTCCGCCAGCTTATTGACGACGGTGAGGATATTACTCCCTATGTTCCCAAGGAAACAGCTGAGGCTGTTGCTGAGTATGACGACAAGGAGCTGCTCTGCTGGTATGAGAATCTGGAAAGAGTTATGCTCTACCGTCTCAGAACAATGTCTCCTGCCGACCTCAAGAACGTTCCCGATGTTGGTCAGGGACTTGAAAACAGAATATTCCAGGCTGCAAGAGCTGCTACATCAATGGATCAGCTCCTTCAGTATATCCAGACAAAGAGATATCCCCTTGCAAGATTCAGAAGGATCCTCCTCAACGCTCTTATCGGCGTAAAGACAGATGACCTTAAGGTTCCTCCTGTATACGGAAGGATCCTTGCTCTCAACGACAGAGGTGCCGAGATACTTAAGATGGCAGGTTCTCTCCCCGAGAACAAGTTCTCTATTCCTTTCAGCTCAACTCTTAAGGACTTTGCAAGCTCCGAAAATGACCACGTGAAGCGTTCTATCGGACTTGCTACAATGTCCAGCGATATCTACGCTCTGGCATCCAGAAATATCCGTCAGTGCGGTTCTGACTTCACATCCAAGATCGCGTTTGAGAAGATCGAAAATTTCAAGTCCGAGCTTCCCGAGGATCTTAAGACAAACGCATTTATGGGCACACCCGAGGAGCGTGCTGAGCAGATGAAAAAGATAGCTGCGGAAAAGGCTGCAGCAGAAGCAGCAAAGAATGATTCCGAGGATAATTCAGCGGAGGATGCCGAATAATCCGGTCTGAACTATGCATATATAATGCGGGGACGTATATTACGTCCCCGTTTTTTAGAAAGGAAAAATCACATGACCCAGGAAAAGATCGCACGTATAAATGAGCTTGCCAAAAAGCAAAGATCTCCCGAAGGACTTACTCCCGAAGAAAAAGAGGAGCAGACTGCTCTTCGGAACGAATACCGCAAAGGTGTTATAAATAATCTTACAGGTCAGCTCAACAACATTGAATATGTTGATTCGGATAAGAAATAATAGGGAAAGGATGATAAAATGAACCGGACATCTCCCGATTTTGATATTTATTCCGTTGAAACTCCCTGCTATGTGGTAGATGAACGTCTGCTGAAAAAGAATATGGAAATACTAAAGCATGTTTCTGAATCTACAGGCTGCAGGGTGCTGCTTGCACAGAAAGCATTTTCTATGTACAGCACCTATCCACTGCTGTCACAGTATCTGGACGGAACAACGGCCAGCGGACTTTACGAAGCAAAGCTCGGCTATGAGGAAATGCCCGGACGAGAGGTGCATGTATTTTCCCCCGCATACCGTCCCTCTGATTTTGAGGAGATAACCGAGATCTGCGGACACATTGTATTCAACAGCTTTTCCCAGTGGGAGAGATTCAAGCCTGCTGTTGATAAGGCTGTATCAAAGGGAAGGACCATCGAATGCGGCATTCGCATCAACCCCGAATATTCCGAAATAGAGACGGAGATATATAATCCCTGTGCTGCTAATTCACGTCTTGGAGTAAAGGCAGAGGACTTCCGTGAGGATCTTCTTGACGGCATCAGCGGTCTGCATTTTCACACACTCTGCGAGCAGGGCAGTGATGCACTTGAAAGGACCATTCCTTATGTTGAGGAGAAATTCGGCAAGTACCTCAGCCGCATGAAGTGGCTGAATCTGGGCGGAGGTCATCACGTTACCCGTGAGGATTACGATGTTGACAAGCTTATCGGCGTGATAAATTATCTGCAGGACAAGTACGGTGTGCAGGTATATATCGAGCCTGGTGAGGCGGCAGCCCTTAATGCAGGCTGGCTCATCACCGAAGTGCTTGAAAAGGGAAGAAACGGCATGGAGCTTGCTATCCTGGACGCTTCTGCGGCATGTCATATGCCCGATGTTCTGGAAATGCCCTATCGTCCTCACATAATCGGTTCGGGAAAAAGTGGAGAGAAAGCTCACACATATCGTCTTGGTGCAGCAACCTGTCTTGCAGGGGATATCATTGGAGATTACTCCTTCGACAAGCCTCTTGAGGTGGGCGACAGGCTGGTTTTCTGCGACATGGCGATCTACTCCATGTGTAAGAATAATACGTTCAACGGCATTGGTCTGCCGTCTATTTACAGAATAGATCTTGACGGAAGCATTCATCTTGAAAAAAAATTCGGATATCAGGATTTCAAGTCCAGAGTGTAATGAACTGTCCGTCACAGAAAGGAGTCCCGGCGTGAATATACTTTTTATCGGAGATATTGTAGGCAGCCTTGGATGCAGCTTTGCAGAAAAGACGGTTTTCAGCATTAAGCAGAAATGCGGTATAGATATAGTTATCGCAAACGGTGAAAACTCTGCCGATGGCAACGGTATAACACCGAACTCTCTTAAAAGCATCCTTAGCTTTGCGGACGTGGTAACAACAGGAAATCACTGCTTCCGCCGCCGAGAGATCATGGATGTGTTTGATAGTTCGGACAGGCTCATACGTCCCGCCAATTATCCTGCTGAGGCTCCGGGACGAGGCTATACCTATGTTGACATGGGCTTCTGCCGTCTTGCAGTGCTCAATCTTATCGGAACGGTTTTCATGGAATCTATGGAGAATCCCTTCGGATGCATCGACAAGCTCCTTGATGAGATCGACACGCCTAATATTATTGTGGATTTTCATGCAGAATCTACCAGTGAGAAAAAAGCTCTTGGTTTTTATCTTGCCGGAAGGGTAACTGCCTTGTGCGGAACTCACACCCACGTACAGACCTCCGATGAAGCCATTCTCTCAGGTCATACAGCATATATTACCGATGTGGGAATGTGCGGTGCTGAGGAATCGGTGCTTGGAGTCAAAAAGGAGCTTGCTATATACAAGCAGCGTACACGTCTGCCGGTGAGATTTACCGAATCGGATAACCCGCCTTATTTTAACGGGGTGATAATCGGTTTTGACCCAAAAACGGGTAAAGCTGACAAAATTGAACGGCTAATTATTAGATAATATCATGAAAAACTTTTAAACTGTTGCAATATTTCAGTAAATAGTGTATAATGATATAAATCGGACAATCATTGTTTGATAAAGTATTTTCAAAGCAAATTTTTACATTCACACCACTCGCCTTACTACTTTTCATGCTTCACAGTGCTTTGTAAACACAATACTATTACAAGCGGCTGCATAACGTATGCCGTTTTACGTGGGCAACCGTATGTATCAAAGGAGATTATGGTATGGAAGTATTGAAAGTTTCATCAAGGTCTGTGCCGAATTCAGTAGCTGGAGCAATCGCAAGTGTTATGAGAGATAACGATGCCGTGGAGGTTCAGGCTGTGGGTGCAGGAGCCGCCAATCAGGCCATCAAGGCTATTGCCATTGCAAGAGGATATCTTATCCCTGTAGGAATAGATCTTGTGTGTATCCCTACATTTGCTACAGTTACTATTGATGACGATGAAAGAACTGCATTGAAGCTTATCTGCGAAAAGCGATGATCCTCGTGTATCGAAGGGGATATTGGTGAGTACATCTTTCTGTTCATGACGTTTCATCAGCGACACAGATTCAATTCGGAAAACAACAAGCGGGACTGCTGCAGCATATGCTGCAACAGCCCCGTTTTCTTCTTATTCGCCGTTTTTTTTCTGTTGGTTCAGTCTTTTATCCCGTTCTTTAAGCGAGAAAACACAGCCGCAGTAATCCTGCCTGTAAAGTCCATACTCCTTTGAAAGCTGAGTTGAACGCTGATATCCCCCTTTTTTCTTAAAGTCGGAGGGTAGGAAACCGACGCCGTAAAGCAGTCCTGCCTGTTCGCCCACATCATTGAGCACTGCGGCATTCTTCATTGGGCTGATCGTAAGAGTGGTAGTAAAATAATCAAATCCCTTTTCCGCAGCAAGCTTAGCAGTTTCCTCTAATCTGAGCCGGAAGCATTGTCTGCATCGTTCAGAGCCTTCCCCAAGGCTTTCAAGCCCCCTGACAGCCTCATAGAAGCGTGCACTCATATGCTCCGAACCGACAAGCTCTATCTTATTCTCGGCAGGCAGTTCATTAATAAGCTTTTCCTGCTCAGCGAGACGTTTCAGGAACTCTTCCTCTGGATAGATATTCGGATTAAAATAAAAAACCGTTATTCGGAAATAACGGGAAAGATACTCCAGCACATAGCTTGAGCAGGGAGCACAGCAGCTGTGAAGCAGCAGAGTGGGTATCTTTCCTGCTTCACTGTTGTGTCTGATAATTTTCTCCAGCTCCATGCTGTAATTTTTTTTATTCTGTTTCGGCAGCTGATTCTGCATCTGTTGTTTCCACGCTTTCATCGGTTTCTGTACCGAACTCTGATGTTTCAGCTTCTGTTTCGGACATCTGAGTCTCGGAGGGTTCCTCTGCTGTGGGAAGGGAAGCCTCGTACTCGCTTACTTCGGTCTGAATGGCACTGAGGAGTATCTTGTAGGCGGATGACTTGAAGTGCATTCCATCTGATTCGGCATATGCTGTGGAGAAATAGCCTGTGCTGTCCTTAAGCAGTGAGCAGATGTCAATGAAATGCATATTGCTGTCCGCATTATCCTCGCAGTACTGACTGAGACAGCTGTTGTATTCGTTGATCTTCGACATAACATTTACGTCTGCAACAGTGCTGTCATATCCGGGAGTGACAGGAGGAACGCTTACAAAGAAAATCTCTGCATCGGGACAAGCGGTTTTGATTATTTCCACAAGTGACGCACTGGATCTGAGCATATTCTGGCAGCTGAGCCACTGGATGCCATTAGAACCAAGCATTATGTATACACGCTTGGGAGAAGTATAGCTGAGCATGGTATCAACTGTTATATCGCCGTAGCAAGTGGAAACAGCCTTTGTAAGCACAGTTGAGGGATTCAGTCCGATCTTTGCAAAAACATTAGCTTCGTTAAGGAAGCCGTAAAGAGAATAGCCTGTTGTTATTGAGTCACCGATGAACAGGTCGGAGGAGAAGAACTCCTTGTCATACACATCGGATGGTGCGGGAGCTGCAGGAACGGGATTATCTGCGATAACGGATTCGGTCACAGTAACATAGGCTGTAGTTTCCGAAGCAGATCCCGCTGCAGAAGTCTCGGAAGGAGCAGCTGCTGATTCGGATGATGCAGAGGTTTCCTCAGTCTGAGCAGAGAAACCGGCGGAGGTCTCCTCAGTTTCGGGAGCTGTTCCGTTGAGCGAAGCGTCCAGCATAGCCTGGGAAATAGCTGCAAGAACGCTTTCGGCAACCTCGTTATCCTCATCCGGCTCGGATGAAGCGGCATCGGCAGAGCTGATAGTCTCTGTTTCGGCACTGCATACAGTAACGGTTGTGACCTCGGTTTCATATGCACGGAAGCTTTCTGCCTGAGCTGAGTAATCATCTACATTCGGAAGATAATTATCAGGCTCGGTCTCAGCAGAAGCGGAGGCACAGCCTGAAAAAAATGCAGCAGTTAGCATCAGCAGTACAGATGATGCAGCTGCCTTTAATATGTATTCGATCTGGGACATTTATGGTATCCTCTCTTTAAGAATTATACGTTTAAGTCAGCATAAATATTATATCATAAAAAATGGAAAAGGTACAGTAAATATAAGCAAAATGTTTCACCATTTTTTGCAACGGGTTTTATACATTTTAGTTTATTTCACACAAAGTTAAAAAGTATATAAAATTATCAGAAAAATTTATGCAGTTAGTTCCTTATTATATTCCGCGACAGTCCTTGACAAATGCTGATATTTGATGTATAATATACTTATACATTTGTACTATTTATCATGAGAGGAGCTTCCGGAGATGACAATGACAGGAAAAGCCGATCAGCGTGCTGCTGAATGCATAGAGTTTGCATCTCGCCACAGATGGGCAAAGTATTTCTGCGTGGGAGCTGTTTCCGTTATTTACGGCACAGAGTATCTCCGCCGCAGGGTCGTTTCCGCCTGCGATAAGATCCATGCAGCCATGACTGCTCCTTTCCGTCCTCTTTACAAAAGGGCAGTTTCACTGCTGGGTTCTCTTGCTCTTGCAGGAATGGTATTTCCCGCAGAGGTCCTTGCATATGAGGAATCGGAGGAAGAGTTTGTAGCTCGTCCGCTTTCCGTTAGTAATCCCGTTGTGCTTCCCGAGCCTCGGGGTAATAATTTCGACCCTGCCGCATCACCAAACGTTCTTGATGCTCTCAGAGAGGCTGAGAAGAATTACACCGTAACAGGCTCAGGTCTTGCTGAGGAAAATGACAGCTATTCTGTTGACGTCGATGCGAAAAAGCTTGGTTCAGATGTTATCGCATCATTTTCAAAAAATGAGAAAAAGCTTGACAGTATCGTTTTTGCTTTTTCAGGCTATAATATTCCTACAGATGATCTTTACATCGTACCCTACGATATTACTCTTTATTCCGCCGAAAACAAAAAGCTTTCGCTGAAAAGAGGAATGTCCGCCGATGTTACAATGCCCGTCCCCGTTGAGATGACAGGGCATCTTAACGACATCCAGGCTATAAGACTGGAGAATGACAACACAATTACTGTCCTCAAGTCAGAGGTCATCCCCTCAGATCAGGGATATGTTATCAGCTTTACTACAGAGCATTTCTCCACATTTGCTCTTGTTTCCTATAACTCCGGCATCAACACCGAAAATATCAGTGCGTCCGCCGGAATGACCGCATCAGGTATGAATGTGTCTCTTTCCGTATCATTTTCAGGCTCGGTGATCGGTGAGGATAAAAATAATTCCAGATCAAGAAAGCATACACGTAAGATATACCGCATCAAATCCATCAGAAATGAGAATGACATACTGCTTTGATGCAAGTAGGTTTTTCGCAGTTATTTGTTTCATATGTATAAATGAACCCCTGATTTGCTAAGTAAATCGGGGGTTTTCTAATGCTAATACTAATAACCATTTATCCTATGGATAAATGGTTATTAGTACAACATGAAAAAAAAACGCCGCAGAATGCATATTCTGAAATGCTTCTGCGGCGGTTTATTACTCAATAATCAGTAAATCAATCAAGGTCGTTTCGGATGATATCGTCGAGAGTTTCTCTCTTTACAACGACTCTGCTTGTGCCTTCCTTTACCATTACTACAGCCGGCTTTGGTATTCTGTTGTAGTTGGAGGACATGGAGTAGTTATATGCACCTGTTGCAAGAACAGCCAAAGTGTCTCCGGCTTCAACAGGCTGAATAGGCATACCCTCACCGATAAGATCGCCTGTCTCACAGCATTTGCCGGCAACTGTAACGGTTTCGGTCTTTTCCATACCTGCCTTGTTAGCGACCTCTACATCGTACTTGGACTGATAAAGTGCGTAACGTGGGTTGTCGCACATACCGCCGTCTACGGAAATATATGTACGGATGTTGGGGATAGTCTTCTTGCTGCCTACAGTGTACAGTGTGATGCCTGCAGGTGCAGCAATGGAGCGTCCAGGCTCGATAAGGATAAAGGGCAGTGCGATATTCTCCTTTGCACAAATCTCCTTGACCTTTTCTGAAACCTTTTCCATGTACTTGTCATATGCAACGGGAGCGTCATCCTCAGTATACTTGATACCGAATCCGCCGCCAAGATTAAGCTCCTTAACCTCAAAGCCAAGCTCATTCTTTATCTTTGCAATGAATGTGAGCATTACTTCAGCAGCCTTTACAAAGGGGTCAATATCGAAGATCTGGCTGCCGATGTGGCAGTGAAGTCCTACCAAATTGATGTAGCTGTGACCTATAGCTGCCTTAACAGCCTCAAATGCTTCGCCTGTTTCAAGAGCAAAGCCAAACTTTGAATCTATCTGACCTGTCATGATGAAATTATGTGTGTGTGCGTCGATGCCGGGCTTGATGCGGTACATGATATTTGCCTTTTTGCCTGTCTTTTCGGCAAGAGCATTAAGACGGTCAAGCTCGTGGATATTATCAACGATTATTCTGCCTACGCCCTTTTCAAGAGCAAGCTTAAGCTCATTATCAGTCTTATTGTTGCCGTGGAAACAGAGCTTTTCAGCGGGGAACCCTGCACTGAGAGCTGTGTAAAGCTCACCTTCGGATACAACATCGAGACCAAGACCCTCTTCAAGCATTATCCTGCACATTGCCTTGCAGCAGAATGCCTTGCTTGCATAGCATACAAGACCCTCGCCGCCGTAATACTTGTCCATAGAGCTTTTGAAGCTGCGGCAGTGTTCGCGGATAAGGTCTTCATCCATTACATAGAGAGGTGTGCCGTACTGATTTGCGAGATCAACAGTGTCCACGCCTCCTATTGCAAGGTGTCCCTGCTCATTTACGGAAAGATTTTTTGATACTAACATTTGACATTCTCCAATCATATTAGAATTATGGTCACATCTATAAAACATAGTGCCTCATATGCGAAGGCTTTAGCTGTTGGTTTTAAAAGGTGACCTTATGTCTGCTCCTCAGCAAGTTCTGTAATTATACTGCGGATCTCCTCCGCACCCTGTCCGGTCTGAGCAGAAAATACCACATGACGTATGTCGTCGAAATAAGGTATTTCCTGTGCGAAACCCTTCATCCGTTCCTCCGTCTCCCGTTTGGAAAGCTTGTCCGCCTTGGTGAATACTATCACAAAGGGAAATTCGCATTCGATAAGAAAGCTTATCATCTGCAGATCGTCTGCAGTAGGAGGATGACGCATATCTATCAGCTGGAAGATGAGTCCCAGGTTTCTGTCATCGTGAAGATATCCCTCAATGAGGCTTGACCATCGTACCTTGTCCGATTTGGCAACCTTTGCATAGCCGTATCCGGGAAGATCAACCAGATAGATATTTTCAAGACTGTAATAATTTATAGTGGCGGTTTTTCCGGGCACCGCCGAAACTCTTGCAAGATTTTTTCTGTTGAACACCTTGTTTATCAGCGAGGATTTTCCCACGTTTGAGCGTCCTGCAAAGGCAAGCTCAAGTCTGTCAGAGGGAGGGAGCTGATGGTATTCGCCGTATGAACGGTAAAATTCGGCTTTGTTGAAATTCATGATGCTCTCCTTATGAACGGATGGGTACCCTGTTTTCCTCTTCGGAAGCGTGAGACTTCATCACCTTACCGTGATTTCCCTGCTTCTTAGGTTTCTGCTTGACAAGTGCGGTATCAAGAACATCTGTTATCTTTTCAGCCAGAACGAATTCAACGCCGTTTTTAACTGCATCATCAACATCATCCAGATCGCCCTTGTTTCCTGCGGGGATGATAACTGTTTTCATGCCTTCCTTGTATGCAGCCATTGACTTTTCACGGAGACCGCCGATGGGCAGTACCTTGCCGTGGAGAGTTATCTCTCCTGTCATGGCAACATCTGAGCGGACGGGGATTCCCGACAGAGCAGAAACAAGAGCTGTTGTCATAGTAACGCCTGCTGAGGGACCGTCCTTGGGAGTAGCACCCTCCGGAGCATGGATATGGATATCCTTTTCCTTATAAAAATTCTTGTCTATGCCGTATTTGCTTGCGATAGAGCGGACATAGCTTACAGCGAGCTTTGAGCTTTCCTTCATGACATCGCCCAGAGAGCCTGTTGCGTCAACAGTGCCCTTTCCGTCCATGACAAGGACTTCAAGAGGCATGATAACGCCGCCAACGCTTGTCCATGCAAGACCGTTTACAACGCCGACCTCGTCCTTTTTTGCAAGCTCATCATCAAGGTATTTCTTGTGACCCAGATATTTTTCAATATTGGATCTTGTTATGGATACCTTAGCTGCACCGTCCTCAACTATTTCCTTGGCAGCCTTTCGGCAGAGGGAGGCGATCTGTCTTTCCAGACCGCGGACGCCCGCCTCCTTGGTGTAATTATCAATAATAATGCGTAAAGCAGCATCGGCGATCTTTAAGGAAGATGCTTTCAGACCGTGCTTTTTCAGCTGCTTCGGAATGAGGTGCTCCTTTGCAATGTGGAACTTTTCCTCACGAGTGTAGCTTACCAGCTCAATAATTTCCATTCTGTCCCTGAGAGGGGGATCAATGGTGCTCAGGTCGTTTGCCGTTGTAACGAAAAGAACATCGCTGAGGTCAAAGGGCAGCTCAATGTAATGATCTCTGAATGCGGAATTCTGCTCGCTGTCAAGGACTTCAAGCAGGGCTGCAGATGGGTCGCCCTTATAATCGCCTGAGATCTTGTCTATTTCGTCCAGAAGGATAAGAGGATTACGTGTTCCCGCATCAATAAGAGCATTTATGATACGTCCCGGCATTGCACCTACATAGGTTTTTCTGTGACCTCGGATATCCGATTCATCACGGACGCCGCCCAAGGAAACACGTGCATATTTTCTTCCCAGTGACTTGGCTATGGACTTTGCAACAGATGTCTTGCCCACTCCGGGAGGACCGTAAAGACAGATTATCTGTCCCTTGATATCGGGAGCAAGCTTTCTTACAGCGATGGTTTCAAGGATCCTGTCCTTGACCTTTTCCATGCCGAAATGGTCCTTATCAAGTATAGTTCTGGTACGCTTTATATCGTTCCTGTCCTTGGTGGTCTTTTTCCAGGGAAGCTCAAGGCAGGTATCGAGATAATTTCTGATAACGTAGGACTCCTGTGAGGATGGGCCGGCTTTGGAGAGCCTGTCAGCTTCCTTCATAAGCTTATTGGTTATCTCCTCGGGAAGCTCAAGAGCTGCGATCCTGTCCATATAGTCATAGGCTTCGTCCTGAATGCTTTCATCCTCGCCCAGCTCATGTGAAAGTACACGCATCTGCTCACGGAGATAGTATTCCTTCTGGGATTCGTCGATGGACTGACGGACCTTCTCCTGTATCTCACGCTCTATGCCCATTACCTGAGATTCTCTTGACAGCATTGACAGAAGCATGCTGAGCTTGGCTGTAAGGCCATTGGCTTCAAGAAGCTGCTGTTTCTCTGCAACGGGCAGAGGAATGCTTACGGCAATATTGTCAAAAACTGTTTTAGGATCATTGCTTCCGATAATGGAATCTATGTACTCCTTAGGCATTTTGGGCATATTCACGCAGTAGGAACGGAACTCATCCTTTACTGCTCTTACGAGAGCCTCCATTTCCTCCTCGGGGATCTTGGAGCTTCGTTCGGGATAACGCTTGACCCTTGCTGTTAAGTAAGGCTCATCGGATGTGACCTTAACAAGCTTTGCTCTGTACAGACCCTCAGCCATTACCCGTGTTACGCCGCCGGGAGTTTTGAGCAGCTGCTTGATCTGAGCAACAACGCCTGTTTTGTAAATATCGTCAACATTTATCTCATCGGAATAGTCACTGTTAGCAGCGAGAAAAATGAGCTTGTTTCCCTGGACAGCTGCTGTAAGGGATTTTATTGACTTTTCTCTTGCCACGTCAAAATGTATCATGACCTTAGGGAAAACAACCAGTCCCCTGAGGGCAAGCATTGGCAGCTCCACGAAAGCGGCAGTTGTCTTTTTGGCTTCAGTATTCATATTTCTCCTCCTGTCGCTTATCATGAAAAACAAGCAACTGTAATAATACAAAAGGGCACGGGTGCAGAACGCCCATGCCCGATGAATTCAATTTCATGCTGTGATTCGGTGCAGGTTGCATTCGTCTTATCTTATTATAATATATAATCCGACATTTTGCAAGTAACAATTAAATATAATTTATTTTACGGGACAATCCCTATATAATTTCCACAAATTATACTGATAACGCCATGCAAAATTTGACAATTATTATTCGCAGGTAACTGACGAAAGCATCCTGAACGGTATCATACTAAGTCTAAATCGTTCTATAGACAAAGCCGACAGACAGAATAAGTCCGGTCTGGGAAAGCGACCGCAGTAAGGCTTGCTGCCCTGCAAGGGAGCTTGACAACGAATGGACTTATTCCGGCAGAGGATTTGTCTGTAGGTTGATTTAGAATTAGTATTATACTAATCTGAGAGTTCTCTCATCGCAGTATTCACATTCCAGAGTATCACCTCTGCCGCGGAAGCTCTTTGGCAGATAGTATTCCTTATGGGTGATGCAGTTGGGGTTGCTGCACTTCACATCGGGATAAACCTCACCTGTGAGCAGGTCACGTGACTCATTGGGGCTTTCAAGGATAGTCATAATGAGAGCCATACGCACATACATGCCATACTTAGCCTGCTTAAAGAACAATGCTCTTGGGTCATCATCAACATCCATTGTGATCTCGTCAACTCTGGGCAGGGGATGAAGAACGATAAGGTCGGACTTGCCTTTGTTCAGCTTCTTCTTGTCAAGTCGGTAAACATCCTTAAGCTCATTGTACTCTTCCTCGGAAGCGAAACGCTCCTTCTGTACTCTTGTCATATAGAGCATATCAAGGCTGCCGATAGCGTCCTCCAGAGAAGGATTCTCAGTGAATTCACAGTTGTGAGCCTTCAGGATATCCTTTATATACTGAGGCATTCCAAGCTCCTTTGTGGATATGAAAACAAATTTGATTCCCTTAAAGCCTGCAAAAGCCTTGCACATAGAATGAACGGTCCTGCCGTTTTTGAGGTCGCCGCAGAGACCTATAGTGAGGTCTTCAAGTCTGCCCTTTTCCATGTAAAGTGTAAGCATATCTGTAAGTGTCTGTGTAGGGTGGAGGTGTCCGCCGTCACCGGCGTTGATGATGGGGCAGTCAGCTGTAAGAGAGGCAGCCTTTGCAGCACCTTCGGAGGGATGACGCATAACCATGATATCAGCGTAGGAGGAAACTATCTTAGTTGTATCCTTAAGATTCTCACCCTTTGCAACGGATGAAGTAGCAGGGTTGTCAAAACCTATGATCGTACCTCCGAGACGGAGCATAGCAGTCTGGAAAGACATCTGTGTACGAGTGGATGGCTCGTAGAAAAGTGTAGCCATGATCTTGCCGTCGCAGGCTTTTGCATACTTGCCGGGGTCTTTGCAGATATCGGAAGCGAGTTTTATAACATTCATCCACCAGTCGCTGCTCATATCGTTCAGATCAATGAGATTTGTAAATCTTGACTTTACCATACAAAAACATCCTTTCATAAATGCCGATTTTATCTATAATAGTGTATCACATTTTTCGGCATGTTTCAATAGTTTTCGCAAATTTCACCTATATTTTTCACTTATGGATTAATAACTCATACTATAGCGATCCACATAATACTAATAACCATTTGTTCTATGGATAAAGACGGTGGATAGAATACGACGGGGTCAAGGAAAACGACCGCAGACAGGCTGCCGCCTGTCAAGGGAGTTTGACGCAGAGTGGGCGTATTATAGCCGCCGTATTTTATCCATAGATTAGTATAAATATCCTGCCGGGTTCGGCAGAAAAAACGGAGCTGCGTATGTACAGCAGCTCCGTAATATCAGAAATCGTCCTCACGATATCGTTTATACAGCATTACGCTCATGACAGAGGATGCCACGCATCCAATAATTATTACGGGAACAAGAAACCCGGAGGAAGATTTTGCCATGATGATACCAAGCAGTGATGACAAAAAAATCAGAAATGGGTCAGCAGCTGCAATGACCTTTGTTGAGGTCCGGAAGTAGCGTGCAAAAGACAGGTCGATAAAGCCTACCCCCACTGCCGACATCAGAGAGAAAACGGCAAGTATTATGAATCCCACGGTTCCGATGCCCCTTGAATGTGCGGCTGCATAAATAAACACACCTGCACCGAAGATGAAATCCAGTGAAAGAAGTACAGAAAGAATACTTTTTTTATCCTCCATGTTTTTCGCCTCCTTTTAAAAAAAGCGTACCGAGCATGCCGATACGCTGATTTATTCTTCCTTAGGAATTTTCCTGGGGAAGGCTGTATTTGATAAAATACTGCTGATACTGCTTTTTGAAATCTGTGTCCTCACCGCTCTTTATGGTGCTGAGATACTGATGATTCTCAAACTGATTGTCGCTTATCTGAATGATGTTTACAGCGATATTTGAGCAGTGATCGGAAATTCGTTCAAGGTCTGTAAGCAGGTCTGTGAAGATGAAGCCCTGTTCAATAGTGCATTTTTTAGTGCGGAGACGCTCCACGTGACGGGATTTCATTTCCGTCCTCAGTGTGTCAACCACTTCCTCAAGAGGTTCGATCTTCTTTGCAAGATCCACATCATTTTCCGTGAATGCATTTACTGTCATTTCAAGTATCTCTTCGATAGCCTGGAACATGACGTCCAGCTCACGCTTTGCCGTATCGGAGAATTCCCTGCCCTTTTCGGTAAGCTCCTTTGCAGTATCAAGGATGTTTACAGCATGATCGGAGATCCTCTCAAAATCACCGATGGCATGTAGGAGACGGGAAACTGTACGGCTGTCCTCCATAGTCAGGCTTCGTCCCGACAGCTTGACAAGATAGGTACCTGTAATGTCCTCATATCTGTCGATAGCGGACTCATTTTCAAGTATCATCTGGGCCTTATCCTCATCGAAATTCTTTATCAGATCAAGGGAAAGGTAGATGGTAGTCTTTGCGAGAGAAGCCATTCTCTTAGTAACGTTTCTGCACTGCTCGATAGCAACACCGGGTGTGCTGAGGAAACGGTCGTCGAGAATAACGGGAGTTTCTTTTTCGTCCTTGTTCTCATCCTTGATAGTGAGGTATGCAAGCTTTTCAAGGAGACCTGTAAAGGGGAAGAGGAGTGCTGTTGCACCGAGGTTAAAGATCGTGTGTAGCATGGCTACATTGAAGCTTGTAACGGGGTCATCAGCAAAGGCAAAGTCGATAAAGGCGTTCAGAGAATAGTAAACTATCATTGCGATGACAGTACCGATTATGTTGAAGTAAAGGTGAACAACGGCAACACGCTTTGCGTTCTTGCTTGCACCAACGGAGGAAAGGATAGCAGTGATACAGGTACCGATGTTCTGACCGAGGATAATGGGAAGAGCCATTCCGAAGGTGATCTGTCCCGTAGATGATGACAGTGCCTGCAGCATACCGATGGAGGCAGCAGAGGACTGGATTATCGCAGTAATGAGTGCACCTACAAGCACGCCCATAACAGGGTTTGTAAAAAGTGTAAGCAAACGTGAGAATTCGGGTGAATCGGCAAGAGGGGCAACGGAATTCTTCATGGTATCCATACCCATCATAAGAATAGCGAAGCCTACCAGGATACCGCCGATATCCTTTTTCTTGTCGTTCTTTGAGATCATCCGCATTACTACACCGATAAGTGCAAGAATAGGGGAGAAGTTTTCCGGCTTGCAGAGCTGGATAGCAAGGCTTTCACCCTCCAGACCGGAAAGGCTGAGGATCCATGTTGTTACGGTAGTACCAATATTGGCACCCATTATGATGGAGATCGCCTGAGACAGACGCATGATGCCTGAGTTTACGAAGCCTACCAGCATAACTGTAGTTGCCGATGATGACTGTACAACAGCAGTAACGATCACACCAAGCAGAAGTCCTTTGAATCGGTTGGAGGTAAGCTTTTCAAAGATTTTTTCAAGACTTCCGCCTGCAAGCTTTTCAAGCTTATCGCCCATAAAGCTCATTCCGTAAAGAAACAGGGCAAGTCCGCCGAGGAGAGAGATGATGTTAAAAATACTCATTGGTGACCACCTTTAGTCAATTCCGTCACAGTTCCGTCGGATATCCTTATCCGCTGTGCACTACTTCACTTATATATTATGTTTCATACTGAGTATATCATGAATTGATGAATATGGAATATAGCTAATGTAAAGAATACGTGAAATAAAAGATATATTCAATCAGTAAAAAAGCATGACAGCGGTCTGATATGCGTTCCGCAGCTGCGGAAAAGGGCACATGGTCTGCTGTCATGCCGATCAATTATCAATACTTGCTTATTACATTTTCAAAGTCATCATCATCGTCCAGAACGATCTTTTCGGGCTTTGAAGTCTTTGTGAAGGTGTCATCTGTGAAATCAACAGGAACAAAATCTGATTTGCTTCTGTAATCGGAATTGTATTCTTCCTTTGGGATAGCGGATTCAAAGGTGATCTTTGTCTCCTTAACAGGTTCCTCAGCTGCCTTTTCCTCTTTGATTGAGTCTGAGGTAAATGAGCCTGAGTTAATTAAGCTTGAGCTGTCCCATTTGGAGCTGTTCCATCCGGAAAAATCCTCCTGAATATCTGTGCTGCCGGGTTCATCGTCCTCGGGCTCTGAAGTATAAGCTTCATCGGTTGTTTCAAATGAATAGCTGAAGCTGTCCTCATCGGAGGATGAATCCTTTTCGAATCTGAAGTGTGCAAGAAGACTCTGGAGAATGCTGGACTGTCCTGAAAGCTCCTCGGATGCGGCTGCGGACTCTTCTGCGGTAGCGGTGTTGCTTTGTACAACAGCTGAGATCTGTTCAACGCCTGTGTTAACTCGTTTGATCTCGTCCGCCTGGAGAGCGGATGCGTCGGAAATCTTGGAAACCTCTTCCGAAATAAGAGCTGCACTTTCAACGATGCCGTTAAGCACATCGGCAGTCTCACGGGCGATCCTCGTACCCTTGTTTACCTTGTCAACCGACCCCTGGATAAGAACGGTGGTCTGATTTGCTGCCTCTGCACTCTTTGCGGCAAGATTACGTACCTCATCTGCAACAACTGCGAAGCCTTTTCCTGCGGTGCCGGCTCTTGCTGCTTCAACAGCGGCGTTGAGAGCAAGGATATTTGTCTGGAAGGCAATGTCGTCGATAACCTTGATGATCTTTGAGATCTCAGTGCTGGAGCGGTTGATGTCGTCCATAGATTCCAGCATACTGTCCATTTCCTTGCTGCAGACATTGATCTGTCTGGAGGTGTTGTTAACGATATCCTTTGTTTTCTGAGCAGCCTCCGCATTGGATTCTACCTGTCTGGAAATATCAGCGATCTGCATAGAAAGATCCTCAATAGAGGAAGCTTGTTCGGTAGCACCCTGAGAGAGTGCCTGAGCACCGTCTGCAACCTGCTTGGAGCCGTTTGTTACCTGACCCGAAGCGATGTCAATGTCGCTGAATGTATTTCTGAGTGAAGAAACAATATTGTTATATGTGCTGTTGATGCCTTCGTAATCGCCGCACCATTCGCCTTCCATAGTGTAAGAAAGATTTCCTGCGGAGATCTGTTCAAGTCCCTTGGAGGTATTGTCAATAACACCGCCGATCTTCGTGATGGAATCATCGAGAGCATGGTACAGCACACGCATTTCATCGCCGATCCAGCCGTTGTAATCTATATGAGTATGAACATCGCCTTTGGCGAGAGCCTCTATCCTGCTTTTGATCTCACGGATATATTTAACAAAGCTTCTTGACAGTATATATCCTCCGATGTTCATCATGAGTAAAGCACCGATCGTAAGCAGGATAAATATGAGATAAGACCCATCGGCAATTTTTCGCAGCAAAACTGCATAGGTAAATATAGTAACGCTGTTCAGCAGGAACAGGAATGTTATCATTCTTCCCTGAATAGATGTCAGATGTTGTTTTAGGCTTTTTTTCTCCATAAAAGGATCCCTCCATTAGCAAAGCACTGAGATCTGTGCATATGATAATATGTAATAGTCATTTCGTCTGCAGACGGAACGATAAATAATCGGTATAGATTCATTTTCAGTCAAAATCGTATATAAAATATTATAGCACACCCATTCCATAAAATCAACCCCTAATTTGGTATTATTAAATTACATAATTTGGTATTATCAAGATTTTTCACATTACACATCAGCAGTGGAGTATTGACCGTGTCAGCTCTATGTGGTATAATGCAGATAGACTTTTTAAGCGTTATAATTTATGGTCACCTCTAAAAACTATAGTGCCTCATATGCGAAGTCAGATTTTTCGTCAGATTGCATAGAAATTTCGCAGGCAGGCTCACGCCTGTCAAGAAATTTCTGTGTAATATGACGGAAAATCTGCAAGCAGATGAGGTGCTAAGGCTTTAGCCGGTGGTTTTTAGAGGTGACCTTATATAATACTAATAACCATTTAACCTATGGATAAAATACGGCGGCTATAATACGCCCACTCTGCGTCAAACTCCCTTGACAGGCGACAGCCTGCCTGCGGTCGTTTTCCTTGACCCCGTCGTATTCTATCCACCGTCTTTATCCATAGAACAAATGGTTATTGGTATAATGGGAGCAAGGAGAATCATCATGACCGACCGTGATAAAAAACGAATAGCAGAATTTGAAGCCGACCTGAAAAAAATGCAGAAGGATCATAAAAAGACCTTTGAGGTTTTTGAGGAGAAGAAAAAGCCCAGTGGAATAAGGGGATTTCTTGCGGGGCTTTTCACGCAAAAAAAATAAGCACAGATCATTAGCGTGACCTGTGCTAATACTAATTCTAAATCAACCTATAGACAAATCCTCTGCCAGAATAAGTCCATTCGTCGTCAAGCTCCCTTGCCTGGCGACAGCCAGCCTGCGGTCGCTTTCCCAGACCGGACTTATTCTGTCTGTCGGCTTTATCTATAGAATGATTTAGACTTAGTGTAAGATGAAATAAAGATAAAAGCGGGATTCATAATTCTGCACTTATGCTCCCATATACTACTCCAAGGAGGTTGGAGAGAGTGGTTTGATGCCGCCCGTCTGAATTGTTCTGCCTGCGTGGTGACGGACAGCGGAAATAGATTTTAAATCCTATTGTTTCAGATTTAAAGCGTGTGAATAACAGTTCCGGGTGATATTCATAGGGACGATTTGAGTATTGCAGGCTTCGTCCTCAAAAGGGGAGAGCTGCCGTTAGGTGGGAGAGAGATTTTTTTATGTGCGGCAGTCTTTCCCTTTCTGTGATTATAATTATATACTGCCTTTGTGTTGAAAAAATGAAAAACAGGGGAACAAGCGGAAAAAAATTCGGGTTATGTATACTAATTCCAAATCGTTCTATAGACAAAGCCGACAGATAGAATAATCCAAGT
>JBJERX010000105.1:0-9556 GCA_051882495.1 Huintestinicola sp.
AAAAAGGAAGAATTAACAAATAATTCAAAAAGGCAAAAAAGTAGTACCTCGGCTGAAAAAGCGAGAAAAATTTTTCAAACAAGAGCAAAAGGAATATTGTCATTAAGGAGCTTGAAAAGCACACGTACAAGCTTGTGAGCAGTGTGCCCTAAAGCTGAATAATGAGAATTACCCTGAGCGACTTTTGATTCATAATAGCGTTTAAAGGTATCATTATTCAAAGAAACATTCCAAGCAGCGTTTATGATAGCATAACGAAGCAGTTTAGAGCCACGCTTAGACATTCTTGTACGCTTGGCATTGAACTTACCCGACTGATTAATGACAGGGTCAAGACCTGCATAGGCAAGCAGCTTTGAAGAATCGGAAAAACGCTTAATATCTCCAATTTCACCGAGGATCATTGCACCGTTTAATTTGCCAATTCCCGGAACGGTCATAATAACCGAGTCAAGTTCATCGACAGCGGCTTCAATGACTGTTTCGAGTTCTGTCAACTGGCTTTCAATTAACTCGATCTGAGCAATGGTCTGGGTTATTTGAATAGATATGTAAGTGTTCTTCACACCAACGGATGACATTGCAAGACTTTTGAGGGACTGAGCGTCCTGCTTTCCGAAACGTCCTCTGGAGGCTTTGGAAAGAATGTTACTTAGTTTTGTTAAGTGTAAAGCAGCAATGTCATTCGGTGAAGAATACGCTTTAAGAAGCTCATAACATGTTTTGATGTGCAAGCCCGATTTGAAGAAAGACTGAAGCTCGGGAAAGATAACATCAACGTATGAAGTGAGCTGAATCTTAAGACGTGCTTTGGACTTCTTCAGATTCTGACGAAAGCGGCAGAGGGATTTCAGTTTTAAAGTCTTGATGTCATTTTCGGTATAGCGTCTGAACGAGTTTACCATCAATGTTTTGCAGATAAGCAAGGAATCAACCTTATCGGTTTTAGTCTTGCGAATGCCTGTTTTACGCATAGCAGCGGTCTGAACAGGATTGATAACAGCAAGGTCAAATCCGCAGCCGTGCAGAAAGAAAATTACATTTTCCGCATAGTGAGCAGTTGATTCAAGACCGATGAGCAGACTGGATTTGTCAAGGGTATCAAGCCTGGATTTAAGGAGTTTAAAGCCTTCGTGGTTGTTTGTAAAGGAAAAAGGTTCTATGATGATAACGCCGTCCGAATCAACAGCGGCAGCAACGTGAGTTTCCTTTGCAATATCAATTCCAACATAAATCATAGGTTTTACCGTCCTTGTAAAATATTTGGTACTGTTTTTCGTGCCACTTAGTTTTATTCCCGTAAACTTGCGTGAAATTAAAGTTCTTGACTTATCCAGCTATAAACATTGTAAATAAAACTGTGGCTTTACACTCCTTCAAGTAGTCGAGCTACAGAATATAATTAAAAGTCCACAGCACCTGTTTTATTATACCATAAATTTGGAAAGGAGAGTATGATTTAGGCTTAACTATATCATACAAGGAATTTTATGCGTAAAAAAATAAAATGCTTAAGTTCAATTTTTTTAGCACTTGTTTTGATGATTGCAACAGCAACATTTGTTTCTGCTGTTGAGCCTCGGTATTCGGATACCCATTCTGTTCTTGTTGGACTATCCATCTATGATACTACCGCTTATTGTCAAGTTGAAGTAGAAGCAGCAAGCGGAACGACAAGTATCGAGGACGGTTGTCTGACTTTGACAGACAGTAAAGGAACAAGGATTGGCTATTGGTCTGATTTGTCATCAAATGGCAGCACATTGTCCGTTTACAAGACTGCTAACGGATTGGTCAAGGGAGAAACCTATACGCTGACATTTACTGCAAATGTCAAACGCGGCGGCAGAACAGAGCCTATTTCTGGCACTAAATCCAAAACCTGCCCTAAGTAAATAAAAGCCAAAATAACATACTGCCTCTACTCTTCACAAAGGTAAAATCTATATACCGTGTATCGGTGGAAAGAAAAATGTTATGAAAATAAAAAAATTCTAAGCACTGTGATCAATGCCGCTATGTGCCTCTCATTACTTTCAGCCAATGTTTCGGCTGATGAGTTTGTTCAGCAAGTCACATTTGAAAATTCCGTTCTGCTGTCGAGCGAAACACCAAATTTGGATATGTCAGTAAATAATATGTTTTCCGATGTTTCCAACTGGAAAATGCCGAAAACACTACTGCTTTACTTAATGGTATCACAGTTAAGGACAACGGCATATCATTGTATTCTAACTCTGCGTCTGTTGCCGAACTTACATTGATTGTTGCAACCCCCGAAAGCATTGTGGACGGAAAGGCAACAACCGATACAATACTGTATGGGTATGGAATGACGGCGAGAAGTTATATACATACGACCCCGATGACGATGAAATTTCAAGCTACAATATAAACGGCATAAACAAGTATGTAACGGGAAATGTAACATTGGGCGGTGAAGTTGTTGATTTGCAAGAATATTCAAAGTATTGTTAACAATTACATAAAGGTAAGCTTAGGCAGTGGAATGGTTGGTGTTATTCCCACTAAGGAAAGAATTTCCGAATATTACGGAAATATGGTAAAACGTCTTGATGCTGCATATTCTGACGGTAAATTTACAAAAGGAGGATATTAAAATTAACAAAACATTTTGTAAGAAAATCAAAAAAACAATGTCGGCTATTCTTGCCGCAACGGTTTCCCTGTCTATGATGGTGGCAACTTCCGTTTACGCTGATTGGATCAAGAACGCATACAATGCAGAGGAAGTTGCTTTCACAGATGACATCTTTGAAATACAGTGGAGAGCGTGCGAAGCTCACGAGTTATTGTATGCTTCGTTTGATTGGAACGAAACATATATCTACCCCGATGATTTTGCGGGCGACTTTATTGATTATGACACGCTTCACGTTCAAGTTACCGATGAAACAGCTATTGACTATTACAAGGATTTACTTTCTGAGTATTCTGATGCTGTGGTTTACGATATTGTAAAATATTCATATAATGAATTGCAACAATTTACACAAAATTATGCTGAAGAGTTGGAACACGAATATGAAATAATTTCATACTGCGTTGATGTAAAAAACAATCAATGCGAAATAGACGTTTTAAGGACAGACTTCGCCGAGGTTTTAGCATTAACAAATGATATTGCAACATATAACGGTAATAATATAAATATTTCCGTCGAGGCGGTTGATAATTATCAGGATGAAGTTTCAATTATTGCAGGGAGTCCTATTAAGTACCCAACTGCCGGCACAGTAACATTAGGAGGTAGTGGATCATACAATGGTGCAACCGCATTTTTGTCTTGCGGTCACGGGACATCTGTTGGTGAACAAATTTCATTTGGTAATTCAACTATCGGAACTGTTACTATAAATCAAAATTTGGGTGCAGGAAATAGATATGGTGATTACTCAATAATTACAGCTACTTCTGGATACACAGCAACATCATCTGTGCTGACAGCAGGTGGAGGAGCAACATCATTTAACGGTTATATGCTCAATCCCGCCGTAGGCACTTATGTATATAAATACGGACGAGTATCAGGTCAAGCTTATTGCGAAGTAACAAAGACAAATGTGACAGCCGCCGATGGTACGCTTGGCCTTACTAAAGCAAAAATAATAACTGGTTCGTCTACTGGCGGAGACAGTGGTGGTCCGTATAGATGTGACAGAGAGTTTTGTGGTGTACACAAGGGTTCATCGACATCAGGCAGTACGCAGTATGTATATTTTACTCCGTATACTTATATATATAATAGAGGTTTCATAATAGCCACTTAAAGGAAAGGTGATATCAGTATGAAAAAAATCACAGTTTTATTCTTATTAAGTATCCTTTTTTTTAGTGGCTGTGGTAATATTAAAGAAAACGGAGATGAGATAATTAATATGCAGGCAACTGTTGGAACAAAAAGCATATTAGATATTTCAAAGGATGCAAATATTTTACTTTCGGTTAAATCCGTAAAAAGCGATTGCCTTGAATTGGAAATCAGCAATAAAAATTCAAACACGGTATTTTGGAGTCAATGGTTTGCTGTTGAGAAATGTGATAACAATACTTGGTATCAACTTCAAGAAATTGAATTAGAAGAAAATGTTGAGTTTATTTGGGATGATATACTTTATTCTTTACAGGGTACTGAAGAAACTACTGAAAGCGTAAAATGGAGTAATTATTATGGTGATTTATCAAAGGGTAATTACAGAATAATTAAAGCTTTCTATTTCGACGAACGAAATCAAGACGAAAAAATATATGTCGCCTGCGAATTCACCATTGAATGAGCTTTTCATATCAAAAGTAATTCACTAACTTTTTTACGATGCAGATGTACTTTGTACCCGCCAACCCCACCCACAACTTACCAACAGAATAAAAAAGTGGTAGCTCCGAAAGAAACTGCAGTCTGTCGAAAAAGTCAGCCGAAAAGGCTGACTTTTTTGCATAAATGTGGTATAATATACAAGGATGATATCCTGATAAAATAAAAGATGCAAAATTAAAGACATATGTTGAAAAAGGCTTATTTTTTGACAAAACTAAAAGATTTCAATCCGTTGAGGAAATGTAAAGAGAATTTAGAGAAATATAAGATAAAAATCAAAATGAGCACCACTTGCTGTGATGCTCTTTTGCTCAAACAACGTAAAATCGGCATTTCTGACCGTGGATACCCTGTGATTATGGGCGTGCCCGAAGCATAAGTCTGTCCCTTTCCACCTGTGATCTCGTCCATATATTTTGACTTCATAAGCAGATTGAAGGAACGTGCCGCACCTCCGCTGCCGAGTCCCGAAACATTGTGCATTTTTGTTGCTGTGGCGAGATTCTTATACATATGGCACTCGTCGATGAACAGCTTGTCAAAGCCCAGCTTTTCAAAATCTATGAAATCGTCCTTGACCTGAGCATCGTTGAGCTTGTTCAGCCTGTCCTGATAGCTTGCAATGGCGTTTTCTATCTTTTTGACGGAAAAGCTCTTTTCGCCATATTCGGCAGCATACTCCAGCTCCTCACGAAGCTTTTCAAGTTCTGCTTTTATGTACTCCTGCTCACGCTCGGGAGAAAGTCCCATGCGGTCGAACTGTGTGTGACCGACAATAACAGCATCCCAGTCATTTGCAGCGATCTTTGCAAACAGTTTCAGACGATTTTCCTTTTCAAAATCCTTCTTTGTAGCCACAAGAATATTTGCATTTGGGTACAGCCTTCTGAAATCATTGCCCATCTGCTCCGTAAGGCTGTTGGGTACAGCAAACAGCGATTTTGTATGCAGTCCCAGGCGTTTTCCCTCCATTGCTATGGCTATCATTTCAAAGGTCTTGCCCGCACCAACGGCGTGAGCAAGCAGCGTGTTGCCGCCGTATAAAGCTCTGGCAATCGCATTTTTCTGGTGTTCCTTGAGCGTAATATCGGTATTCATACCTACAAAGTTGAGATGAGAACCGTCATACTCTCTCGGACGGATAGAGTTATACATTTCATTGTAGGTCTGGACAAGCTTTTCTCGTCTTTCGGGATCCTTGAATATCCAGTCCTGAAATTCGGACTTTATGAGATTTGCGACCTGTCTGACCGCCTTGGTTTCTTCCTGATTTACCACAAGAATATAGTTGCCCTTTTCATCACGCATATCATAACCGTTCTTGTCCTTCTTGTGATCCTTTACCTGAAGATCGCTGTTGTTAAGGATTCCCTCGATTATCTTGTATGCATTCATTCGGTGTGTGCCGAATACATTTGTGGCGGTATAGTTCTTCTTCGATGCTGCATTGACATCTTCTATCTTCCACTCGCCCGCTGCCTTGCTGTACTGAACGGTCATATCCCGCTTGGCATTCCAGTCGGGATTGAATTTTTCGCAAATAAACTGCCGTATATATTCGGGAGCTATCCAGTGAGAACCCAGCTTTACGGAAATGTCCTTTGCTTCAACTCTTGGAGGAATAGCATTTTCAAGAGCTGACCTGTTTCCGGAAACGTCCATACCCTCGGGAGCATTATTAAGCTCTGCAATTTTCTTGCGGATATTGCCCGTCAGGTATTCGTCAGAGGTAACATACTTTTCCTCCGCCTGCGGAAGTCTGAATATCTGTCCCTTGAGGTCGGCTATCATGCTGTCCTTGTCCATACCGCAAAGCTCGGACATGAAATCAAAATCCACCTTTGCCTTTTCCGATACGGATATAATAAGTGCCTCCTGTGCAGTTTCAACGTGTTCGGCAATGGTCTTGGGCTTTACTGTGTTATGCTCAAAGATGTCTGCTTTTGTGTATGTGCTGTGCTCCTTGTCCTCGTTTTCCAGTGCAGAAAGCAGCTGGTAATCATCGTCACCCTTAAATGCGTCCTTGTTCTTCTTATCGGAAACATAGCCGTACTTTGCAACAAAGGCATCATATACTTTGTTGAGCTTTGCTCTGCTTTCGGAAATGCTTTCATCAAGGGATCTGTCAGAATTGTTCATCTGCAAATCAAGCAGTTCTCTGACCGTATCACGAAGCTCTACCATAGCAACGGCTCGGGCGATCTTGTCCTTGCCCTTACCCTTAACGGGTACTTTTTCCATAGTGTCCCCCGCTTCTCTGTAATAGAGTTCTCCGCTTACCGCCTGATAGCTGAACTTGCGGGATTCGGCAGGTGCGGGAATAACATCGGCATTTATTTCCTCAACAGTTTTCATAACAGACGCAGCCTTGTATTCGCCACGAATATTCTGTACTGCTTCGGAGAGAAGGCTTTTCAGCATACTCGGATCATCAAGCTTTACAGTCACTTCATTACCGAATCTGCCCGAAACTTCCTTGAAATCGCCAATTACCATCTCGGGGTGCTCCGCAAAATAGTTATTAACATCAAAGCCGTCAGATGATACGCCCAGCTTAACCCAGCCTTCCTTGTCGGGGTCAATTTCAATAGGTCTTTCACGCTTCTGTAAAAACAGAATATCCGAAACAACCTCTGTACCTGCGTTTGCCTTGAAAGCTGTGTCGGGCAGACGAATAGCACCAAGCAGTTCTGCTCTCTGAGCAATGTACTTGCGTATATCGTCATTTTCCTTGTCCATTGTTCCCTTTGAGGTCACAACAGCAACTACTCCGCCGGGGTGAACCTTGTCCAGAGATTTTGCTATGAAATAGTCATGGATAAGGAAAGTGTTCTTATTGTAGTCCTTGTCGTTCACCTTGTAATTTCCGAAGGGAACGTTGCCAACAACCACATCAAAGCTGTTATTCTCAAAAGCGGTCTTTTCAAAGCCCTTTATCTGAATATCCGCAGCGGGATAGAGCTTCTTTGCAATTCTTCCCGTAAGGTCATCAAGCTCAACACCATGAAGCTCGCTGCCACGCATATTCTCGGGCATAGCTCCGAAGAAATTTCCGATACCCATTGCAGGCTCAAGGATTTTTCCTTTTTCAAAGCCTATATTTGCAAGTCCTTCATAAATTGCATTGATTACAACGGGTGAGGTGTAATGAGCATTAAGGGTAGAACGCCTTGCTTCGGAGTATTCCGCATCATCAAGAACAGTTTTCAGCTTTTCATACTCATTCTTCCAGTCATCATTTCTGGGGTCGAATGCCTGCGGAATCGCTCCCCAGCCCGTATATCCCGAAAGTATCTTCTGTTCCTCGGGAGTTGCGGTTCTGCCCTCTGCTTCAATGACTTTCAGTGTTTCCACAGCAGCAATATTCGCATTGAATCTCGCCTTCGGTCCGTTTACGCCCAGATTTTCATCGGTAATTACAAAATTATTGCTGTAAGTATCCAGTGGAGACTTGACCTCATCAGTCTGAACGCTCTCCCGAGTATCCGGTGGAGATTTTTTCTCAATCCCCACCGGGGACTGAACTTTTTCGGCAGGCTCTGCTTTTTCCACAAGTGAATATCCACGATTTATAAAGTCGGCAAGGGTCATATTTTCCGAATCGTGGAACAGGCTCGATGTTTCTTCAAGCGTAATCATGTTATCGGAAATATCCGAAATGCGGAAAAGCTCATCATCCTTTTCCAACAGATCACCGATAGTAGGCTCATAGCCATAGTCGGTCCTGCTGTTTTCGGCATCAATAGCTGCGCCTATTTCATCAATAGGGATCTCGGGGAATTCCAAAGTTTCCGCAATGACCTTGCTTTCCTCAATTACAAAATCAAAGAAATTATTATCAAGAGTACGCACATTGCCGTCACGATCGGTAAGCTCGATGTGATAATCTCTGCTTGATACCCCTTTACGCATATTTTCAAGGTGCTTTGCAATGTCAGCAAGCATATCTTCACCGGATACGCTGTTTTCCTCGTCCCACACATCTACATGGATACTGTTGGTTTTGTTGTATGCGTACTTGGTAAAGGAACCGTCCTCATCGGGAGTGTAGCTTTCGCTAATTTCCTCAAAAGCAGGATTTTCATCATCGCTGAGGTCTTTATCGTTCCATTCTGTTCTGCGGACAAGGCGTATATTTTCATAATCATTTACATTGATTTTCTCCTTTTCCCTGCCGAGGAACCTGTCAGATACATCAACAAAGCCGTATGAATCAACATAATGTGCTTCGTTGTTCATAACAATAATGTCGCTGACGGAGAGGGAATGTCCCTTGAAGTCCTCGGGACGGTCAAGGTTGAATTTTGTGTATATAGCTTCCAGTTTGTTGCTGTCCTCAAAATCATCAAGGCTGCCCGTATATACAAGGTCATAGTTTTCGGGCTTAGCTGCTTCGCCGTAACGCTCGGCATTGGTAAAACCTTCAAAGCGTATAGCATGATTTTCGGGTCCTTTTTTCAGCTGATATATCTTGTATTCATTATCGGGTTCAGGCTTTTCAATGCCGTATTTCTGCAGCACTTCATGAGCATGGATAAGTCTTGTGAAATCTGTATTTTCATTCGCATTATCTATTACAACCTTTGCATAGTATATGCGCCTGTCAATATCATTCTGAGTAATGTATTTATCATTATCAATAAGGTCGGAAATGACCTTTGCAACCTCAGCCCATGTATATGTTTCCTTTCCGGATGTTGTTGTGATCTCAATTCCCCTGGAATCATGGTCTGCAAACCTGACGGGACCTTCTCCGCTGTGACCGCCTATGCCGTATTCATTCTTAAGAAATTTGACAAAATCGTTCTTTGTGGGATTATTCTTATAGAACTCCTCTACTCTGAACTTTCCATCTTCAAATCCTGTGCCACGCATGACCTCATTATGTATGAGATTTTCACGAGAAATATTATTCTCGTTTGCAATGAGATACATAAGCTCCCTTGCATGACCCCATACAAAATCAGCTTCACGATGGGACGCTGTGTCCTTCACGGTAAGGCTGTCATCGTGCGGCTCAAATTCAAGAGTGTAGGTATATCCCATAAGCGAAATATCCACACTTTTCAGAGCATTAAAGATCTCCTTTGTATCTCCGACAGTAATATCCTCAGTGGGAGTAAGTCCCGCCGATTCAACGATCTCACGAAAAACTGCCTTCGGATTGTTATTGAAAAATCTGTTCAGGGTATTGCTTTTCTTTGCAAATTCTTCTCT
>JBJERX010000106.1:0-2308 GCA_051882495.1 Huintestinicola sp.
GGACGCATTATAGCCGCCGTATTTTATCCATAGGTTAAATGGTTATTAGTATTACTGCTTCCCCGGAGATGCTGCTCTATAAGCTGTCTCCCCGTCCTCATGTATATATAATAGCACAAACGTTTCATTTTGTCAATAGCATTATGCAATTTTATTTGCATAATGCTATTGATTTGTAGCATTGCACAAACACACCCGGTCATATTGTTGCATAATGCAATAATATGACCGGGTTTCTATCCCACATCAAATTAATTCAGCTATACAAAAAGACATAATTCAGCCTGATTGTTGATTATTGTACATAGATATGCTAATACTAATCTTTAACCAACCTATAGACAAATCCGTCAGCTATAAAGCAGCCACTCGTCGTCAAGCTCCCTTGTCGGGCGACAGCCCGCCTGCGGTCGTTTTCCTTGACCCCGTCGTATTCTATCCACCGTCTTTATCCATAGAACAAATGGTTATTAGTATTACGCCCGGCTGCTTTTCCGAGCATCAATCAAAAACAACAAAAAAACGGCACCCCGCAATTGCAAAAACTGCGGAGTGCCGTTCTCATTTTCCGAAAAATTATTTAACTGTGACCTTAACCGCCTTTGATGTTGCAATAGCTTTATACTTATTGCCGACCTTTTCAACAGCAGCAACCTTGAACTTGCAAGTTCCCGAGGAAAGACCCTTGATGGTATAGGACTTGCCCTTGACTGTTACTACACGTACATATTTTCCTGTTTCTTCATCGTAGCGGTAAACTCTGTATGCGTCCGCTCCCTCGACCTCATTCCATGTAAGCTTGACAGATGTTCCCGAAAGCTTTGCCTTGACTGAAATGGATGCTTCCTTAGCTTCCGATGTATCGCTTTTTTCGGTTTCTGTCTTCTGAGATGTGCCCTGTCCGGAGGCTGCAGGCTTAGCGTTCTTAGGACCGTCTATAAGACCCTTGACAACCTCGGGATGTATCATCTTCGCCGCATTCCGGTCAAGTATCGCCATGTCTCCTGTGTCCCACCAAAAGCATTTGATACCGTATTCTGCCGCCTTTGAGGTAAAGTAATATGCATACTCTCCACGTGCAGCGTCATTGTTCTTATAGTCCGCAGCGAACTCACCGACGATCACAGGAGCGCCCCACTGATCGGAGTATTTGCCCAGGCGTGCAAAAAGCTTGTCCATGTCCTGCTTATCCTTGTCGCTGCCCCATTCGGACACATCCTTTGTCCATGTAACACCCTTAGTGGTAAAGCCCTGAGGGTCATAGTTATGCACTTGAACAATAAGGTGATCCTTAACTGTATCCTCGGGAAGAACAAAATTTTTCAGTGTCTTATCGGTGCAGGCTGCGGAATATGTCTGAACCACAAGATTTCTGGTCTTATTATTTCCCCCTGTGCTTCTGACAGAATCAACAAACAGCTGATTATAATCATTAATAGCCTCATATGCATCTGCATTCTTGGATTCTGTCCAGGAATTATTCTTGTCAAGCATCTCATTGAAGCTCTCAAACAAAAGCTTATTGCCGCAGCTCTTGAAGGAATTTGCAATATTCTTCCAGAGAGCTTCGTACTTTTTCGCATTCTTCTTGTAGGATTCGGGAGATGCCTCCAGCCAGCCGTCTGTACCTCCGTCATGATGGACGTTCAATATACAGTACAGATCCTGTGACAATACATAATCCACCACTTCATGTACACGAGCCAGCCAATCCTCATCGATATTTCCCTTGTCATCGATGTGCTCAGCCCAGGTAACAGGTACTCTGACTGAGTTAAAGCCCGCCTTTTTCACAGCGGTTATCATTGCCTTAGTGGTAACGGGATTACCCCATGCCGTCTCATAATCGGAGGGTCTGCCCTTGGTATATTTTCCTATCCAGTCTCCGCAGCTGTCAAGAGTATTTCCAAGATTCCAGCCCGATGTCATATCCGAGACCTGCTTTGCAGCGGTAGGAGCAGCTGCAGCAGCCGCACCGACGCCCAAAAGCCCCGAGAATGCCGAACATGTCAGAACAGCCGCCGAAAGCAGCACACTGACCGCCTTACTGAAAAATGTTTTTTTCATAATATCACTCCGTTTCAGATTTTTTCTGCCATTTTGTTTTGTGTCATAGTTTGTGGCTCGGTAACGGCAGGGTGTCCCTGCACCCGGACGTTACTTGCTTTTGTTTTGTACTATAGTTTGTGGCTCGGTAACTTAGTTTTGCTTTGACCGATATGCTATAGTTTTATATGGGTCAAGTATCTTATTGCTTAATTGTATAGATTATGGGGTACTTGCAAAGGGACAACCTTCAGGAGAAAAG
>JBJERX010000107.1:0-9362 GCA_051882495.1 Huintestinicola sp.
TTTCGACAGCGGTTCTTCGCATAAAACTTCATCAGTTAATTGGGGAAGCAATAGTATTATTTTGTTTCTGTAACAAATCCCTTGCGAACAAAGGGAATAAACATTCCGCCCACGGCGTTTCCCAGAGTCATGACAGCAAGATAGATAAGTGTGTTTCCTGACCATACCTTTGCAGCAGTAAAATAGAACATATTTGCGATACAGTGCTCATATCCGCTGAGGATGAACACCATTACGGGGAGAAACACCGCAAGCATCTGTCCCACAGGATTAGTGATAGTCTTGTAACCGTCCGCTGCTATAAACATCAGCATTCCGCAGAAAACCGCAAGAATGAATATGCTGAGGAAATTATCCGAAAACTTTGTCTCACAGATAGCTGCAGCTTTTTCGCTAACCGATGTGCCTATCCTGGTAAAGCTTATCATTGTGCCCATGAGCACAGTTCCGATGAGGTTGCCTGCCCAGATGTCTATAAGCTCCAGTATGTATATGGGCTTGTTCACAACTGCATATCCCACCTTGCCTGTGAACAGCGAGAACCCGAATGTCAGGATAACGAAAAGTCCCGTGCCGAAAAGGAACGCTCCCAACAGCTTGCTTTCGCACATCAGATAGACCGTTCCTCCGATTCCGATAGCGAAGCCTGTCAGTATCGCTCTGAGAAGAATGTCTGTGTATTTTTTCAATATAATCACTCACTTTGTTTTATATTCGCCATATTTTATGATAACATAATATATATTTGTATGGTAATATAAATTGCTGCATCTGTCATGTAAATTATGACATAAAAGACGGGACAGACGATTTACGCTGTCCCGTGGGAATATTCTGCTGACTTCTGAGACCGTGGGATCATTCAGACAGGGGAGGCACACGCTCAGAATAATGACTTATGACCACTGAGTCCAGATAAGCTCATGAGTTTCATACTGTTCTGCAATGATAGGATTAATGCTTGTGTACTTGGTACCTACGGAAAGCTGACCAATAAGCATACCGGAGAAGAATCCGATTATGATACCAATGATAAGAACAGCGATAGGAATATTCATGATAGTAACCTTAGCGTCGCTGAAGGTATTTTCCTTGAGCTTACGGCTGAGTATCAGGCTTGCAACGACCAGCATGATATCCAGTACAAAAAGTGCAATTACCACAATGAGATAAGGAAGAACGGGGACCTTTACAGCAATTGTTCTGGGGTCATCGGGCTTAAAATATATCTCAACTCTGTCTCCCAGCTTGACCTCATCTGCAACCGCAATACCATCGTTTGCATATCCGTCCGCACCGAATGCATCATATTTTCCTGATAAGATAACGGACTTTGAACCGATATAGTTAAATGGAAATTCAAGGTCAACTTCGTCCCCTTCCTTAGCAGTGGAGGTAACGAAAACTGTGGTGGATCTCCAGTCGGAAAGTGCATTGTTGAGCTTTGAGAAGCTTGCCAGGTTCATTTCAATGTAGAAGATCGCTACGCTGAGCACTATGCTGAGAACACACATCAGCACGCAGGCAACAATATAACGTTTTTTGATTTTCATATGTATCTGTTTCCTTTCTATGTAATTACGGATACCATCCGTTATATATAAAATAATAGCATAATTTATTCAGTTTGTCAATAAACAGATAATATTTATGAATTAAAATGCTGTACAAATATGACGGCTGAAATTTATGCAGTTATCATTTGGACAATCTGCAGCTGAAGGAGTGACTGTCGGAGTTCATGTGCATCCGCAGAGGGCAGGCGTCGCACTTCGGACTTCTTGCGGTGCAGGTGTCTCTGCCGAAGATCACAAGTCTGTGGCAGAAATCCGACGACTTTTCGGGAGGAATGAGCTTAAGCAGGTCGTTTTCCACCTTCTGCGGCTCGGTATTGTCGGTTAGTCTCAGCCGTCCGCATATGCGGATGCAGTGTGTATCCGTAACAATAGCGGGGAGATGATGCACATCGCCCATAATAAGATTTGCTGTCTTTCTTCCTATGCCCGAAAGCTTCGTAAGCTCTTCCACGGAACGGGGTATCTCTCCGCCGTGATCATATAAAAGCTGACGGGACATTTCCACAATGCTTTTCGCCTTGGTCTTATACAGTCCGCAGGGTCTGACTATCTCCGCAACCTCGTCAATATCAGCCTCTGCAAAGGCTTCAAGAGTAGGGTAACGCTGAAAAAGCTCCCTTGTAACTATATTTACCCGTGCATCGGTGCACTGTGCGGACAGTCTTCCTGCTATCATCAGCTCATAGGGCTTTGAGTATGTGAGGGAGCATTTTGCTTCGGGATATATCTTTTCAAGACCCTCCACAGCAAGAAGTGCGTTTTCTTTTATTGCTTTTTTGCTCAGCTTCATGATTATCCTTTCCGATACTAAGAATCAACTAAAAAGTGTACAAAAAATCTGAACTTTTATTGGTTATTGCTATGAGTTACCTCAACACCATATTTATTGCAGAATGAACGTATATCCTCCTCGGAGCGGACAAGCTCGGAGTGAAGCAGTCTTTTTCGGCTCTTGTCATAGAAGCCTATGGTCTTTTCGCCTGTGCATATGCTTGATTCCACACGGACCTCAAGCCCCCTGCATTCCTCGGGAACGGGGACAGGGTCAGTCTTTTTTCTGCCGAACATGATAACGCTCCTTTCCTGTTTCTCCTTATAATAATATGATATCATCACAGGTCCCGAATGTCAATATTTCTGCGAAAATTCAGAGAGCGATATATTCTTGCATAGGTGTCACAGTTGCCCGTCCTTCGGTATGACAGCCGGGTTCTATACGGGCAGATGGATTCATAGAATGTTCCGAAAGGAATTTTGCTATGGATATCATATCACGCATTAACGGTATAATATGGGGAGATTTTACGGTTGCGGCTATATTCGCAGCGGGAATATACCTTACAATTAAGAACAGGTTCATACAGTTCAGATTCATCCCTCTGCTGAAAAGCAGCTCGGGAGACTCACGCAGCAGGACAAGGGCAGTTACAGCAGCTCTTGCCGCTTCTCTCGGAACAGGCAATATAACGGGCTGTGCTGCGGCACTTGCTATAGGCGGGCCCGGAGCGGTTTTCTGGATGTGGGTCTCTGCTTTCACGGGAATGGCTGTTTCCTATGCAGAGAATCGTATAGGAATGGAGTATCGCAGGCGTTATCCAGGGTCATCTGCTTTCGGTCCCATGCTGTATATGGAAAAATGCGGGAGGGGATGGAAAACAGCCGCATTGATATATGCAGCCGCTTGTACGGGTGTCAGCTTCACCATGGGCAATATGTCTCAGTCGGGAGCATTTTCTGAGGCGGTCTGTACAGCATGCAGCGGAGGAATGCCATTCAGAGCAGCAGTGTCTGCGGGGATGGCTGTTCTTACAGCATGGGTGTTATTTTCGGGGGAGAGCGGTTCATCGGCAGTTATGAGCCTTACGGAGAAAGCGGTTCCCGTAATGGGACTGTTTTACCTTGGAGGAGCATTGCTTCTCCTGCCGCTCACCGGAGCAGATGTTACAGGTGCTTTCAGGGAGATAATATCCTCCGCCTTCGGTGTGAAAGCAGCTGTTGGAGGAATAGGCGGCTATGCAGTAAGAACAGTCATTTCAACGGGTATGCGGCGGGGAGTGTTTTCCAATGAAGCGGGGATGGGCAGCAGTGTGATAGTTCATTCAGCCGCAGGATTTGAGTCGCCGGAATCTGCGGGGGCATGGGCAGCATTTGAGGTTTTCCTTGATACCATTGTCTGCTGCACGGTCACAGCACTTGCGGTAATATGCTGCGGAGGAGGCACCGACCCCTATCAGGCGTTATCATCTGCCTTTTCCCTTGGCTTCGGAAGGTTTGGTGAGGTCTTTACGGCAGTGTCCGTCTGTCTGTTTGCATATGCGGCGGTGCTGGGATGGAGCTGCTACGGCGAAATGTGCGTTAAGTACATAGGTGAGCGGCTTTTCCCGGAAAATCAGCGGCTCGTGAGGATAATGGGAGCGGCATTCAGGGGAATGTACTGCCTGGCTGTGTTTTTCGGAGGTATCCTGCCCGAAAGCTTTGCCCTTGAAACGGCTGATCTGTTCAACTGCTTTGTTATGCTGCCGAACCTTGCTGCGGTGGTGTATATTGCTGCGACTGATGGTTCAGATTAAATCATTACTGAAATTTACTTTCCCCGAAACGAGATCAAAAAGACTAAAGAATTACGCAGGAAAGGGAAAAACAGGCAGAGAATTATAAAAAAGTCAAAAAAATAGTGCAATATAGGCTCTAATATGGTATAATGTTAATAACCACAAAAAGAGTATATTGCACTATTTATAACTATATCACACTTATACTGACTCCGAATAACCTATAGACAACCTCCGGATATAATAATCCGATTCTGAGTCAAGCTTCATTGACTTGGAGTATTATATCTGTCGGCTTTGTCTGTATTGGTATTATATGAAAAAAACAATAACTTGGAGATAGAATTACTATGTTAGAGATCAAGCAGCTTACATCCGAATATGAGGATGGGTTCTTTCGGTTTACCGCCGAATATCTTCCCGACAGTGACCCCGAAAGAATGAGAAAATTCTATAAGGAATATCCCGAAGCATTTCTGATCTGTGAAGCTGACGGAGAACCGGTAGGTGCGGCATTCGGACGTGACCGCAGCGTACAGTTCCCCGATGATGATTCCTTTGAGCTTTGCGGAATCGCAGTAAGGTACGACTATCAGCGGAAGGGGCACGGCAGAGCATTGCTTGCCGAATTTGAAAGAGCAGCGAAAAAGTATGGAGCAAATGCGGTCTCTCTCGGTTCTGCCGAGGGTTATGCCGAACAATTCTACATCAGCTGCGGATATAAACCTATAGAATATAAGGTGTGGGAGAACGGTGCTCCCTCCTTGAAGAAAATTTTTTCGGACATGGATGATTACAGAACATTTACCAGACAGGGTGAGGGTTTTGTGGTTATGCGGAAAGAGATCTGAGTGCCCGATATGCGGCTAAGAACCTGTCTTCACAAGAAATGTGTTCGGATTTTCGAGCATAATTTTGTCTAAGACAAGGCAAAAATCCGCAGACGGGCTGTTGTCCGGCAAGGATTTTTAACGCAGTCTTAGGCAAAATTTGCCGAAAAGACGTGTGCATATGCCTGTGAAGACGGGTTCTAAGTGTTTCCAAAGCTTTTTTCCGCGATCCGGACGCTGACCGAAATACCTTGTTTTCTTTTGTAAAAAGATTGACAAATCTCCTGTGAACGTGTTATAATATAACTATATGTGCTTTTTGTTGCTTGCCCAATTAACTGATGAAGTTTTATGCGAAGAACCGAAGCCGAAAAAACTGATCTCGCAATGTGCAACCAGACCTAATCAGTGTTTTCCCCAGGAAGAAAACCGCAGGAATAAGCGGATATTGCAAGGCTTTCTGACGGCGGATCCCAGCTGTGGGGCAAGCAGGTAATTCAATAGTTTATTTTGAGAGCATTATTATGATATGAACCAAGGAGGCGGTTAAATGTTCGTTGATAAGGCGTCAATAAAGATCAAGGCCGGCGACGGAGGCAACGGTGCGGTTTCCTTCCATCGTGAAAAATATGTTGCAGCAGGCGGTCCCGACGGCGGCGACGGCGGTAAGGGCGGAAATATCGTCTTTCAGGTGGACGACAGTTTAGCCACTCTGATAGATTTCAGATATAAGCGTAAATTCAGTGCTGAAAGAGGTCAGGACGGCGGTTCCCGCAACTGCACAGGCAGAAATGCTCCCGATCTTATTATCAAGGTTCCAAGAGGAACAGTCATCCGTGAAGCGAATTCAGGCAGAGTTATGGCTGATATGTCCTCGGACGAACCAAAGATACTTGCTAACGGCGGCAAGGGCGGCAAGGGAAATGCCCGCTTCGCCACTCCTACAAGACAGATACCAAAGTTCTCCAAGCCCGGATTTATGGGGGAGGAATTTGACGTTACTCTTGAGCTTAAGCTCCTTGCGGATGTGGGACTGGTGGGATTCCCAAATGTAGGCAAATCCACGCTTATTTCCGTTGTGTCCGCAGCTAAGCCAAAGATAGCAAATTACCATTTCACTACACTTACTCCCGTTTTAGGCGTGGTCAAGATAGCTGAGGGACAGTCATTCGTTATGGCTGATATCCCCGGACTTATCGAGGGTGCCTCCGAGGGTGTGGGACTTGGACATGAGTTCCTCCGTCATGTAGACAGATGCCGTCTTATCGTTCACGTTGTGGACGTTTCAGGCAGCGAGGGACGTGATCCTAAGGAGGATTTTGAGATAATCAACCGTGAACTGAAAAACTTCTCAGAGGAGCTTGCAGAGCGTCCTCAGATAGTTGCGGCAAACAAATGCGATATGGCTTCACCGGAACAGATAGCTGAGTTCAGAGCTTTTGTTGAAGAGCATGGCATGCAGCTGTTTGAGATATCTGCAGCCACTACGCAGGGCACTAAGGAGCTTGTGGCTGAGGTATACAAGGAGCTTGAAAAGCTTCCTCCCATCAAGGAATACGAGGCAGAAGCTCCTACTCCACAGGAGCTTGATGAAAAGCTTGGACAGGGTGAGCGTTTCGAGATAAAGCGAGGAGACGATGCGGTATTCTACGTGGAAGCTCCCTGGCTTGAGCATCTTATGCGTACCGTTGACATGGAGGATTATGCATCGCTGCAGTATTTCCAGCGTGTTCTCCGTAATTCGGGAATCATTGACCGCCTGGAGGAAATGGGCGTCAAGGAAGGCGATACAGTCAATATCTTCGGATTCGAGTTTGATTTTGTATTCTAAGGAAAACGAATATGGAGCTGCTTGATATTTACGATGAAAACCGCATGAAAACAGGACGTACCATTGTCAGAGGCGAAAAGCCGGGTGACGGTGAGTATCGTCTTGTTGTTCATGTCTGCGTTTTTGACAGTCAGGGCAGGCTGCTTATACAGCAGCGTCAGCCCTTTGTAATAGGCTGGAGCGGTCTGTGGGATATCTCTGTTGGAGGTCATGCTTCCGCCGGAGATGACAGCAGAACTGCCGCACAGCGGGAAACTCATGAGGAATTAGGTCTGGATATAGATTTTGACGGTCTTCGTCCCGCATTGACTATGACATGGCCTCAGGGCTTCGATGATTTCTACATCGTTCACAGTGACGCTGAGATATCATCCCTTAAGCTGCAGCCTGAGGAGGTCAGGGATGCCCGCTGGGCGACCCTTGACGAGATCATGACAATGATAGATAACGATGTTTTTATCCCCTATAAGAAACCGCTTATAGAGCTGCTGTTCAGCCTGAAGGACAGCACGGGTACTCATACAAGACAGGACAGGAGGTGAGCTTGTGGAAAAGCGGGAAGTCAATCAATACAGTCCGCTTACCCTTGCATTTCTCGGAGATGCGGTATACGGACAGCTGGTTCGGGAATTTCTTGTTCTGGAAGCTAACAGACCTCTTGGCAAGCTCCACAAGGCATCCGTGGAACGTGTAAGAGCCTGCTATCAGGCTAACGCTGCCGATTCCATTGCACCAATGCTTACTGAGGATGAAGCAGCTGTAATGAAGCGAGGACGGAATGCCACAGGAAACAGCGGCAACGTTCCCAAAAACTCAAATCCCATTGAATATCACAAGGCAACAGGACTTGAGGCTCTGTTCGGCTATCTTCATCTCTGCGGAGCGGAGGACAGGCTGCGTGAGCTTTTTCAGGTGATATGGGACACTGTGGAGGTGATAAAATGATAAGCCTCACAAATATCAACATGATAACCTGCGGAAATGTAAACTGCTACGTTATCCGAGGCAGCAAGGGTGATATCCTTATAGACACAGGTCTGGAGCGGTACCGCGATCATATTGAGACATGGCTGCTGAATTATGATATCAGGCTGATAATACTGACTCACGGTCATGCAGACCACGTGCAGAATGCGGGATATTTTTCCGAGCTGTATAAGGCACCTGTCATGATAAGTCCCTATGATCTTCGTCTTGCGAGAGATAATTCATGCCGTCCCTATTACATAACAAATCCTTTAGGAAAGCTTATGAAAAAGAAGCTTGAGCTTAACCAGCACATAAAGATGAATTATTTTGAACCGAGCATTTTTGCAGAGGACGGCATGGATCTGTCCCCCTACGGGATCGACGGGATAATAATTGATCTGGAGGGACACACCAAGGGTTCTATAGGTGTTCTGTGCAAAAGCGTGGCAGGCTTTGACCTGTACTGCGGCGATGCGGTGACAGCAGGACCTATACCCTGCTATCCTATGACCTGCGAAAGTCCCAAGGCAGAGCGGGGTACCATCGAGAAAATTATTACGCTGTCTCCCGACAGACTTTTTGCCGGTCACGGCAGTCCCATCTGCATAGGGGAGCAGCCTCATAAGTTTTTTATTGACAGATTTTGATATGCATAAAAAAAATAATATTTTATTATAAGGAGAGTTTAGCAATGTCAGGACATTCAAAATGGAACAATATCAAGAGAAAAAAGGAAGCAACCGATGGTGCAAAGGCAAAGATCTTCACAAAGATCGGCCGTGAGATCGCAGTTGTAGTTAAGGAAGGCGGCGGAGACCCCAACAACAATTCCAAGCTCCGTGAGCTTATCGCCAAGGCAAAGGCAAATAACGTTCCCAACGATAATATCGACCGTATCATCAAGAAGGCTATGGGTGACGGCGACAAGACAAGCTACGAAGCAAACGTTTACGAGGGCTACGGTCCTTCCGGTGTTGCTGTTATCGTTGAGACGCTCACAGATAACAAGAACCGTACAGCAGGTGATGTTCGTCACTACTTTGACAAGTTTGGCGGCAATCTCGGTACATCAGGCTGCGTAAGCTTCATGTTCAGCGACAAAGGCATCATTATCCTGGAGAACAACGGTCTTGATGAGGACAAGGTCATGGAGGATATATTTGACCTGGGAGCAAATGATTTCTCCGTAGAGGATGACGAGATCGAGATCGAGACAGAGCCTTCCGACGTAGGAGCTATAGCAGAGGGACTCCGTGAAAAGGGATACAACGTTCTTTCCGCAGAAGCAACAAAGATCCCCTCTACATACACAACTCTTACAGATGAGGATGCTATCAAGAAGATGAACCTTCTCCTTGAACACCTTGAGGACAATGACGATGTTCAGAACGTCTACCACAACTGGGATATGCCCGAGGAAGAGGAAGAGGATTGATACAAATATCAAATCAACCTATAGACAAATCCTCGGATATAATAATTTATTCTTCGTCAAGCTCCCTTGACTTGAATTATTCTATCTGTCGGTTTTGTCTATAGAACGATTTGATATTAGGGAAACGCTGAATAAATAGTCCTAAAAATGCGACAAACCCTGTCAGGC
>JBJERX010000108.1:0-13896 GCA_051882495.1 Huintestinicola sp.
CGCTTATGGTTATGTCCGAACCGGAGCCTTTATAGCCGCCGCCTATGCCTGCGCCTTTTTCACCGCCGTTTGCGGTAACTGTGCCGCCGCTTATGGTTATGTTCGAACCTGTTGCGTTAAAATCGCTGTGTGTGGTGTCGTTGAAGCCATCATTGGTGCCGCCGCCTATGCCTGCACCAAACTTACCGCCGTTTGCGGTAACTGTGCCGCCGCTTATGGTTATGTCCGAACCGGAGCCTTCATTGCCGCCGCCTATGCCTGCACCGTACTGACCGCCGGTTGCGGTAACATTTCCGCCGCTTATGGTTATGTTCGAACAGGAGCCCATAAAGCCGCCGCCTATGCCTGCGCCGGAACCGCCGCCGTTTGCGGTAACAGTACCGTCGCTTATGGTTATATTCGAACCGGAGCCCTCATAGCCGCCGCCTATGCCTGCGCCGGAACCGCCGCCGGTTGCGGTAACATTGCCGCCGCTTATGGTTATGTCCGAACCGGAGCCAACATTGCCGCCGCCTATGCCTGCGCCGTTTGTGCCGCCGTTTGCGCTAACAGTGCCATCGCTTATGGTTATGTCCGAACCGGAGCAACTATCGCCGCCGCCTATGCCTGCACCGGAACCGCCGCCGTTTGCGGTAACAGTGCCGCCGCTTATGGTTATATTCGAACCGGAGCCTTGATTGCCGCCGCCTATGCCTGCGCCGGAAATGCCGCCGGTTGCGGTAACTGTGCCGCCGCTTATGGTTATGTCCGAACCTTCGCCACCATTGCCGCCGCCTATGCCTGCGCCGTACTGACCGCCGGTTGCGGTAACTGTGCCGCCGCTTATGGTTATGTCTGAACCGGAGCCGAAATTGCCGCCGCCTATGCCTGCGCCGTTTATGCCGCCGGTTGCGGTAAGCTTGCCTGTGCCCTTGATCTCAAGAGAACCGTTTGAGCCGTTCTTCTGCAAGCCTGCGCAGTTAGTTCCGCTTTTCAGCGTGTTTTCCGTTCCCTCGGCAAGGGTTATGGTGACACTGCCCGTGCTGTCGTCTGCAATTCTGAATGCGGCAGCATACGATGTTCCCGAAACATCAATATTCACCCCTGCAAGGGTTATATTTGCGGAAACTCCGCTTTCAACAAAAATTATGTCTTTCGTTGTTGTGCCGCTTACGGTGAGCGGAGCTTCGGTCTTGACAGTCAGTACATTGCTTTCGTAGCTGTAGTCGGTGCCTTTCGTTCCGCCTATGACCTTAAGATCGCCGACTGTTTCGATATAATTCGAATAAGTCGCTGTCACTTCAACGGAGCTTGCGGGCATTGTAAATGTTGTAGTGCTGCTTGTTGGGTCTGCAAGGGTCACATTTCCGCTGACCACTGTCCATTCCTTGAACTTCTTTTCGCTCTCGGGGGTATCTGCCATTATGGTTACAAGAGTTCCTTCTTCATACAAGCCGCCGCCCGAACCGTTTGTTACGGTCAAGGTATATTTGGGATTGGTTGTCTGTATCTGTTTGAACGTTACCGAAATGGTATGATCATCGGTAACATTTATGAATGTATAGCTCGTATCGGCTGTTACTGCACTGCTGTCTACCGTTAAGGTGTCTATCTCATAATCGCTGTCGGGGGTAATTGTAAAGGTCTTATTGTCGTTGTCTGCTACAGATACATCGCCGTACGGTGAAATGCTTCCGCCTGTTCCTGCTGTGGCTGTGATAGTATGTGTTACGGCACCGGCTGCCTCTATCCAATTGCCGCTTGCTGTATCATAGTAACAATATGTGGTCGTATTCCCTACTGTTACTATGTTGGGGATCGACTCTGTCTTTGCGGGGAGATATGCGTATATCCTCTCTTCGTCCTTGTGGTTTGTGGGGTAGGTTTTGCCGTTGATCGTAATAGCTGCACCTGTGGAGTTTTCGATCTCACGGAGATAAACGTGATCCGTGCCATTAGTTGGAGTTACAGGCACACCGTCTGAAATAACATAGTTTGTCGAATCTGTAGCAGCGCCGCCGCCTATATCAGTACCGTAATATCTGCTGAGATAAACTCCGCCCTTTGCGTAAACAGAACCGCCGCTTATGTTTATGTCCGAACCTTCGCCGCCTATGCCGCCGCCTATGCCTGCACCGCCCTTGCCGCCGGTTGCGTCAACAGTGCCGCCGCTTATGGTTATTTCTTCACCGGAGCCGTTTCGTCCTCCGCCTATGCCTGCACCGGAATCACCGCCGTTTGCGTCAACAGTGCCTCCGCTTATGGCTATATTCGAACCTGATTTGTTATAGCCGCCGCCAATGCCTGCACCGAAACCGCCGCCGGTTGCGGTAACAGTTCCTCCGCTTATGTTTATGTCCGAACCTTCGCCACAATTGCCGCCGCCTATGCCTGAGCCATTTTCGCTGCTTTTAGCGGTAACAGTTCCTCCGCTTATGTTTATGTCCGAACCTTTGCCGTTCAAGCCGCCGCCTATGCCTGCGCCTTTGCTTCCGCCTGTTGCGTCAACAATGCCGCCGCCTATGGTTATTCCTGAACCGGAGCTCCAATAGCCGCCGCCTATGCCTGCGCCGCTCTCGCCGCCTGTTGCGGTAACAGTGCCGCCGCTTATGGTTATGTTCGATCCGGAGCTGAATTTGCCTCCGCCTATGCCTGCACCGTTTGTGCCGCCGTTTGCATAAACAGTGCCGCCGCTTATGGTTATGTTTGCAGCCGACCAGTTATATCCGCAGCCAATACCTGCACCGTTTTCACCGCCGGTTGCGGTAAGTGTGCCTGTGCCCTTGATCTCGAGAGAACCTTTTGAGCCGTTCTTCTGCAAGCCTGCACAGTTAGTTCCGCTTTTCAGCGTGTTTTCCGTTCCCTCGGCAAGGGTTATGGTGACACTGCCCGTGCTGTCGTCTGCAATTTTGAATGCGGCAGCACCCGATGTTCCCGAAACGTCAATATTCACCCCTGCAAGGGTGATATTTGCGGAAACGCCTTCTGTGACCTCAATTCTGTCTGTTGTAGCTGCCGTACTGCTTATGGTGACCGGAACTTCGGTCTTGATGGTCAGCACATTGCTTCCGTAGCTGTAGTCTGTGCCGTATTCTCCGCCCGTGACCGTGAAAGCACCGGTGGGGTCAGCCGCACTCGCCACAATAGCACTGCCGAAGCCCTCGAAAATGCCGTCCCCGACCTCCGCCGGGAATGTAAATGTCGCTGCCATAGCCGCTGCCGCCGCTAATGCGGTTATCCGCTTGGCTATGTGTTTCAGCTTTTCTTTCTTCAAAATTATCATTCCTTTCAGTTTAAAAACGCTGTGAATGCCCGTGATTTCCATGCATTAACAGCTTATTCATAGTCATTATAGCATGATAAAGTAGTAAATGTCAAGGTGATTTTAGCATTTTTTGGGATTGTTTTGCTCTTTAATCTGCGGTTCTTATTTGTTCCGGGATTATTATAGTAAGCGTGTTTGCAGCCCGGACAGTTCTATCCTCCGTCAGTTGATTATTGGAATTATTGAACATATTTGGCAGTGGGGGCAGGATATAAACAGAAATCAAATGTATTTTCCTGTTTGAGAGAAACAGGATATCCGTGATAGCTTTTCGCATCTCAAAAAATATCAAAATGAAAAAAGGAAAATTCATCAAATATGATATTATGACGGAAAAAATCCGAACTGCGGCGTATAATAATACAGTAAACACTGAAATAAGGAGGACATAAAATGTCTGTTATCAGAATAAACAGCAGCAATTATGAAAATGAGGTTTTAAAGAGCGACCGCAGGGTACTCATCGACTGTTATGCCGATTGGTGCAGCCCATGCCGTATGGTATCTCCTATAGTTGACCGCATCGCAGAGGAGCACCCCGAATACAAGGTCTGCAAGGTGAATGTTGACGAACAGCCTGAAATAGCAGCATCATTCAAGGTGATGAGCATTCCTGCTCTCTTTGTAATGGAAAAGGGGAAGATCATTTGTCAGTCGGTAGGAGCAAGATCGGAAGCACAGATCCTTGCTATGCTGAGTAAGGGTTCCTATGAGTAAGATCTACGATACGATCATTATCGGCGGTGGACCTGCCGGATATACTGCTGCACTATACGGCGGGAGGGCAGGACTTGACACACTGGTGATCGAGAAGCTTGGGGCAGGGGGGCAGATGACTCAGACAATAATGATAGATAATTATCCCGGATTTGCAGAGGGCATAGACGGCATCACCCTTGGCAGTAAGATGCAGCAGGGTGCAGAGAGATTTGGTGCGGCAACGCTTACGGCTGAGGTGCTGTCCGTGGATCTGCTGTCTGTCCCCAAAAAAATAACCACAGATCGGGGGGAGCTTTCTGCAAGAACAGTCATTATCGCAACAGGTGCAGACCATAAGCGGCTTGGCATCAAAAATGAAAACGAGCTTATCGGCAAAGGTGTCAGCTACTGTGCAGCCTGTGACGGTATGCTGTACAAAGGAAAAACTGCTGCAGTAGTGGGCGGGGGCAATTCAGCGGCTGCCGACGCAGTTATTTTATCCAGGATATGCAGGAAGGTGTATATCATCCACCGCAGAGAAACACTGCGTGCAGACAGGGTATACCGGGAGTCTCTTATGAAAACGGAGAACGTTGAGTTCAGATGGAACAGCGAAGTAAAAGAGCTTTCCGGCAATGAAAGGATAAACTCGGTCATCATTGAAAATAATAACGGCAGCTCAGAGGAGATACCTATAGACGGACTGTTCATCAGTATCGGCAGAAGTCCCTCCACACAGCTGTTCAAGGGTCAGCTTGCCCTTGATGAGTTGGGATACATCAAAGCAGATGAAACCACAAGGACGAGCGTCGAAGGAGTATTTGCTGCTGGGGATGTGCGTACAAAGGCAGTCCGGCAGGTAGTTACAGCAGCAGCTGACGGTGCGGCAGCCGTGCATTTTGCAGAAGCTTTTTTAGCCGGATAAAAAGCTTATACCTTCCATATCCGCAGACTGCAGACTATGGAAGGTATAATATCACTTTAAGAAGGAGAATGGTGTTATTTATCGGCAGTTTTCCTCCCGGAAAGAAATATCAGCGGTTCATAAAGCTTTTTCAGCTCATGAGCAATGCTGTTTATGCTTCCGTTCCTGCCGCCCTGAAGGGGCACTGCATCGGCTATGCTGTATTCGCTGCATAGATATTCGATCATATGCTGCTTTGAAGCGTTTTGATTGTATATCTTGATATAGCTGAAGCCCTTGTAATCATGGGAAGGATAGGTTATCATCTTCAGTCGGCTGCCCACCTCATTCTGCAGCCGCTGAAACAGAGCTTCAATTTTATGAGTCTCGTCAACTATCATAATATAGATCGTTCTGTCCTCCGGAGCAGGGAGACGATTCACATAGTTGCGGTAGGGGGATCTTTTCAGTGAACGGTAAATTGATATTTCCGCATCATTTTTCAGCTCGTCATAATAGATCACCAGATTATCTCCGCAAAGTGCGTTGGAGAACATATTCATTCCCTGCTCGGTTACTATCCTGCGTACCTCATCGCAGCTCTCGGGGGAAATAACATATGCCCTCAGATAGCTGTTTTCCTTCATATCGTAAAGAGCAGCACCGTTCATCACTATAACAGGAAGCCTCATTTTTACATCGGATAATATCTCCATAATGGCGGCAGGCGTACGCATAGTTGCCATGGTGAAATTTGCTCCGTCCGAAAGCATACGGTTGATCTCCACCTTGGAATACGGCGAAAGTCTTTCGGTTATGGGAGAAAGCATATCGTCAAGCTCGGCAGTGAAAAGTACGTTACGCACTCTTCTGCGTGGGAGCCTTGCGGAATTAACTGCAATCCCTGCGGCAATTCCGATGAATGTATCAAGAACTCTGTTCAGCACGAATAAAAACGGGTTGCTGTCCGTCATGTGGTTGACGGTTATTGACAGGAAAACAACGCAGGAAAAATAGCTTGCATTCTTTTTGTTCAGCAGAACCGTTGTGTAGATAACAGGGATTATCATCAGTGATGTGACGGTGTATCCGAGGAGAGTATCGTAGATGGGGAATGTGTATATCTCAATTACGATGGTGATAAGACCGAAGGCAGCCCCGATAAACGTTCCCACCGTTCGCTGGAGTGCCATTTTAATAGTTCCCTCGGAGTAGGGCTGAATGCACCAGAGCACTGCAAGCATTGAATAAAAGGGTATTCCCTTTTCTCCGCGGAGAAAATAGATAATACTGCATATCAATACTCCTGCTGCAGATTTCATTATCCTGTTGCCTATTGGCGGCAGACCGTTTTGTTCATTTGTTCTGATCATATTTTTATTATCTTGTACATTACGCTTTTCTCAAATTCAAGAGGACGGTTGTATCTGAAAAAGATTATGCCATTGATGGGGGAATATATTTTTGAGATAACATCGCCTTCCAGCGGGTCAATTATCTCGCAGAGAAGATCGCCGCTTCGCACCTCATCTCCTGTATGTATCCTGCTGCGGCATATTCCCGCACATGGAGAATGTATCTGGATAAGCCTGTCCTCTTCGATCAGTTCGGTAACATATCCTCCGGGAAGCTTTGTCCTTATAAGACCCTTTTTCACGCAGAATCGGAGTATAGCATCCACTGCCGCCTTAGCAGAGCGTTCATCGAAATCGTCGGTAGTGTTCGTATACAGTGAAAATGCCTTTGTTCCCCACACCTGCCAGTTGTAATTGAGGGTAGTGGTGTCATAAGGACGGGGCTTTCTTACGAACGCATAGGGAAGCCCGAAATCCAGCATATCCTCGTGGTTTGTGAAGCCTGTTTCCATAAGCTTGACATGAGGAAGAAAGTCTCCCTGCTGATAAAAGCTTGCAAGCTGCACGCCGTAGGTATATCCCTGTACTCCCTTGAATAATCCGTCGGCAATACGCTGTGTAGTCTCGCCCAGCTCGTAGCCGGGGAACATTCTGTTGATATCCGTATTATCAATAGTCCAGAAACGCTTGCCTATATTCATGGAGTAATAATTCACGCAGGGGATTATCATGATCTCCTTGTCCTCTGCAATGCAGCCTTCACGTTCAAGCTCCTTGAAACGGCTTACAAGACGGGCACAGACATACATCTGCTGTACCTCGTTTCCACGCATTGCACCTACAACGCAGAGTGCCTTTTCTCCCTTTCCGAAACGGAAGCCTGTTATCTCCAGAGGCTCACGGTATGGGGACTGAATTGAATAGATAACTGTTTTACGCATTGATGTCCCCTCCTAAAATACGGGCTATAAGAGAGCCGCCGTAGACTATCGGATATTCTCTTAAGGTGAATATTTTGCCGCTGCAGGGTGCAGTTACATATTCCGATATCGTTCCTGTGACGGGGTCTATAACATCTCCGATATGCTCCCCCTTTTCGATATCCACCCAATGCTCCACGCATGGGACAAATATTCCGTCGGCGCTGCTGTTAACAAATTCAACTGCCCTTTCTCCCGAAACGATAGGTTCCCTCACAGGTTCTGTTTCTCCCGACCACATTCCCATATCCTTCAGGAGTGTGAATATACCATTTGTGAGCTGCTCGCAGTATTCTCTTGTTATTCTCATTCCTACGCCCATTTCCACAACAAGGGTCTTTGTTCCTGTAACATTAAGGCTGTAAGCGAGAGTGCTTTCAAGCACGGTTGCGGAGGAGTGTATCCATATAAAATCGCAGTTGAGCTTTTTTGCATAGGGCAGCAGCTCGTCTGCACTCAGCTCGTTTATGCGTATCTGGGGTATCTCCTTGAGATAAATATTGCTGGAATGGATATCAATGCAGATATCCGCACCGCTGATGTCGCTGATGATATCAGCTGCAAGGCACTCCGCCATCGTTCCCTCAGAGGTGCCGGGGAATATTCTGTTCATATCAAGATCGAAAAGAGGTATGCCCCGGGTAATGCTGTCCATTCCCAGGGGATTCAGAGCCGGATATATATCCACAGTGCCGCTGAGCTTTTCAAGACTGTTATTGAGGATCCGTGCAGTCTCGGCACAGACAAACTGCCCCTCAAGCTCATCACCGTGGATCCCTGTAACAATACATACTCTTTTCCGGGAGGCGTCGCCGCTTCCCTTGCCGGTTATCCTGTTTCGGCGTATCTCAACACGCTCGTTTACTGCAAGTCCCGCACTTGCAATTACTGATGTCATGGTATTCACTCCTATTTGTCTTATTGTATTTCTGTGATTTTTGAGAATACAGTCTGAAGGCTGTCTGCATTTCCAATGTATATCCCACGCTCAATGGGACAATCGGAATAATCTCTGCCGTGACAAAGCTTGATATATCCTCCGCTTATGTATCGGTTATGAGTTGGGTCTATGCCTATCCATCGGCTTCCGTCATATATCTCAACCCATGCATGGGTCTGGCCATACTCAAAGGCAAGCCCGGACGCATAGCGGCAGGGGATGCCTTCTGTCCGCAGCAGTGACAGCAGGATATGAGCATAATCCTGACAAACTCCGCTGCCCATGGAAAAGGCATCCTCTGCTGATGTATTTACGCCTGTTACGCCGCTCTGATAGGTCATTCTACTGAAAACACACTCGGTAAGCATTTCCGCCCGTGAACGTATATCACTGCCTGCGGGTCTGTTTTCCTCATAAAAGGCAAGCAGCTTTTCGCCGGCTGCGGTGAGAGGTGAATATGCCCTGTAAAATGGCTGTGCCGTACCGGAGGCTTCACAGCTGTTATCTGTGAGAGCTTCACCCCTGACCCTGAAGGAGAATTCCTTATGGGGTTCATCCATTCTGCCGCAGATCAGGGTATTTCCGAAGCTGTCTCTGCTGTGCCAGATACTTCCCGATCGGGGGAGTATCATAAATTCCGGTTCTGCTATAGTCTGCCTTCCGTCCGAAAGGGGGATGCATCGGAGGGTGAAGCAATGATCTGTTATTCCGCAGGAAAATTCGAGTTTTGTTTCAAATTCAAACTGTAACCGTTTCAAAGGTATTCACCTCAATGAGCTGTTCAATTTTGTCAAGTAATACTCCTTTGACCTTTGTAAGGCTGCTCTGCTCCTGTGTGATCGATCTGAGAGAAGAAAATGCTTCGGAGTTAATAATGTCCGGGTCAGTCATTTTCGAAACATTCATAATAAGATTCTCAAGCTGAGCCGATATTTCCGCCTCAGGATAACCAAGCCGCAGGAACATATCCGTTCTTTCCACTGCTTTTCCCAGATGGATAATGCGGAGAGCGTCCATGTCGGTCATATTATTATCAACGCTGCCCCAGAAGGCATATATAGCGTCCCTGACAGGGAGCATATCATATCTTATCTTTGTGGTGCCCTCGCAGCTCCTGAACTTGTCCATCGCCACCTGCAGATAGGACAGGGAGGGAGTTTTAATGGTTTCTCTTAAAACGATGCCGTTGCCCAGTGCCCTGTCCAGATTTGAAATAATGGAATTGGGGTCTGACATATCAAAAACATAGCGTTTGAAAAATCCCTCGGAATTACCGTAAATATCGGGAACGTTAATATCTGCAAGGTATTTTTCATAAGCCTCCTGACCGCCTTCAATAAAGCGGTCAGCGTATTTAAAAAAGCTGTTTAATGTTGTAAAAACTCTTTCAACGTATCTTCCCAGCCAGAAAAGATTGTTGATGTTTATTTCGGTAATAGCACCCATGTGTCCTTAAAGCCTCCTCCTTGAGATGAATTAACTACAAATGAATCTGCTTTTCTTGAAAAACGTGTCAGTCCGCTTGCCCAGACCTTTGTCTGCTCACCGCTGAGGACGAAAGCTCTGAGATCTGCCTTTCTCATGACCGTTTCGCCCTTTTCCATGATCTCAAGATCAATGAAGTCGATGACCTCCTGAGCGATAAAGCGGCGGGACTGTTCGGTAATAAGCGTTCTCCACTGAGCAAGCTGCTCCTTTGTCATATCCCTGCCGAATACTACGCCGTAGCCGCCCGCCTCGGAAACGTCCTTGATAACGAGCTTTTCCAGGTTGTCAAGCACATATTTCCTGTCCTCCTCGTAAAACGGGAGGTATGTGGGAGCATTTTTTAAAACAGGCTCCTCGCCCAGATAATATTTTATCATCTTCGGAACGAAATAGTAAATTCCCTTGTCGTCCGCAACGCCGTTTCCGGGAGCGTTTATAATGGCAGTATTACCCGCACGATATGCGTCCATGATATGAGGAACGCCGATAAGGGACTCGGGCAGGAATGTGAGGGGGTCAAGATACTCATCGGATATTCTGCGGTAGACTGCTCCGACCTTTGTTTTTCCGCCGTGGTAATCCCTCATGTAGAGAATATTGTTCTCAACGAAAAGATCGGTATTCTGAGCAAGCGTGGCTCCTGTTTTTTCCGCAAGATAGCTGTGCTCGAAATAAGCGGCGTTATATCTTCCCGGAGTAAGGATAACGTTTATACCGCCGCAGTTCACATAGTCCATTGTGCTGCGGAGAAGCTCGGCATAGTTCCGGTTATCTGCGATGCCTGCATTTTCAAAGGCAGCGGGACTTGCCATACGGCAAAGCTCCCTTGCAATAAGAGGATAGCTTGCTCCCGATGGGATGCGGAGATTATCCTCAAGAATGTACCATTCTCCGTCCTTTGCCTGAACAAGATCAATTCCCGAAATGTGGCTGAAAATCCCCTTAGGAGGCATCACACCTGCACAGGGTGCAAGATAGCCCTTGGAAATATAGACAAAATCCTCGGGAATGATTCCGTCCTTGATGATCTTGCCGTCGGAATAGATATCCGCAAGGAACATATTCAGAGCGTCCACTCTTTGTATAAGTCCTTTTTCCATGTCCGCAAAATCCTCTGCAGAAATGACTCTTGGGATAGCGTCAAATGGGAAAAGCTGCTCCTTGAACTGTCCGTTTTTATAGATACCAAACTTCACTCCGTATCGGGCAAGAAGTTCGTTGATCGCCATTGCATCTGCTACAGGTGTGTTCATATTCTTCATCTCTTTTCACAATAATACTAATTCTGAATCAACCTATAGACAAATTCTCTGCCGGCTTTGTCTATAGAACGATGTCGGCTTAGTATAAAACAATAAGGATGTTCCGCCATAAACGAAACATCCTTGTTTCTATGCTTTAATTATACTTCGTTAAGCCTGAGTTGTCAATAACTAATATGACGGAATTTACACGGTAAATTTCATATATGTGGTATATATCCGCCAAAATATGAAGAAATTCCTGATATTTTGAATAAAAATATTTGCAATTATGCAAAATCCTCAATATCTCATCAATAAAAGAAAAGCTGTCTGCAGAAAAACTGCAGACAGCCATGGATCAATAAATATAAAGCTTGAGAGGTTGTTCTGTACCGTTTCGTACAGCCGCATACTGATAAGAATGTGAATTAGGGATGCCGTCATGAACAGCAGTCTTGTTAAGTACGATCTGTGTTAATCTTCCGGGTGAGTTGCTGTCGTATGCTTCAAGTACAAAGCAGTTGGGATTGTCCGCATCACGTATCAGACGAACAGCATTCATAGCGGAGCCGCCGAAGGAGATCACTGCAGGATTACCTGTTGTAAGCTCGTCGATAAGTGCCTGTACAGCGTCCTCGCCGTCATATCCGAAATCATATTCACGCACCTTGCCCGCTGCCTTGGGGAGGTAGTTGTAGTAACGGAACATGTTCATTACTTCCTGCTCGTCTCCTGTGCATGCATTGCTGTTGATGAGAGCAGTCTCGTACTTATCAAACTGAGGCAGGCTGTGGAAGGTTATCTTTCTCAGGAAGGAAATAAATCCGCTGTCCTCCTGGAGCGTGCCTTTGTAATCGGTTATCATAACATTCATGCTGTGCTCGTTGATGAAATCTCTTGTTTCATTGCGGTAGTTAAGCACTCCGCCGTGTATTGAGGAATAGTTCCACTTGTTTTCCAGAGCAAGGTAGCTGTTGTAGGTATCAAGAATGCCTAACTGAAGCTCGCAGAGGTCTTTTTTGCCGTCTACGAACTGCTCGATGCCGCTGACATCATAGCCCATGACAGTTGTTCCGTCCTTGATATCGTAATCAGCAGTCTTAAGAGGGAGCTCGCCTCGGTAATATGCACGGATTATTCCCGCAATTGCAAAATCTGCTCCGTTAGGTGCGAAATCTGTGCGGAAATTGCTGTAGGCAAGTCCGTCCTTGGAAGCGTTGAATCCGCAGTCAGCTGCAAGGAAGCCCTTCTTGCCGGATTCCTCTTCGATAACGACCTGATTATAGGACATGAAGCTTCTGATCTTCTCATAAATGCTCTCCAGTGCATCGGCGTTGGATGCCTGGAAGAACTGACCGTTGGTGCCGTCAGCAATATCAAAAAGATACTGTGCATCTATGTATTTGCCGAGACCAATGGTGAAAATGGTTATGTTCTTGCTTTTTGCAAGCTCCACAGCACGCTGGTCAAGGGCAGTGTTCGGAACAGAGGGCATACCGTCTGTGAGCAGTACGATATAATTCTTATCGTATAAGGAAGCAGCATCAAATTCGTTGGCTGCGTTAATTATAGAACCTGCTATATCCGTTCCCGAGAATGTCTGCTTCTTGCTGCGGATGCTGTCAACCTTGCTTCTGACCTCATCGGAGTTATCGGAGATAGGACTGATCAATGTGAAATTTCCGGAGAACTCAGCTGCACCGAACTTCGCCTCTTCCTTAAGCTTATCGATAAGGTCCATGGTAAAGTCAAGACGCTTGAATTCAACGTCATTCTCCTCGGAGCCTGCACAAAGCTCCTCGGGGTACATGGAACCGGAGTTGTCTATCAGGAAGAATATCTGAGTATTGCTCTCCTTCATGATAACGGAGGTGTCGCCTGCTGTATAGATGCCCGTATCATCCACATCAGCGTAAACGATGTGGTTTTCCGGGTCAACAGTGGATGCTACCTTGTCAAAGGAGAGGGTGTCGTTATTGAATCTGAATATGGATATGGCTTCTGCAGGGGTTTTAAGAGCAGCGATCTCCGCATCGGTATATGCAAAGGTGAGACGTGCAGAGGTGAACTCACTGTCGCTGTAAAATTCGTAAGCAGTGCCGATAACACCGGGAGTACCCTGGATGCTCTTATTTGTACAGGGAACAAAGGAAACGTCCGCAGTCTTGGGACTTCCCGTAAGAACAACCTCGACCGTTCCGTCGGATACAGACAGGCTGTCGTCTGCGGATTCAGAGGAATCGGAGGGATCGTTAGGGTCAAAGCCCTCAATGATCTCATCTCCGTCGTTCATGCCGTCACCATCGGTGTCCGGGTTAAGCGGATCGGTATTTGAGTTATTTATTTCGAAATAATCGGAAAGACCGTCCTTATCACTGTCTTTAAGTCCTACAGAAAGACCCTGTGCCACCTTTTCATCATAAGAAAGCTGGCTGAGAGGGCTTATCTCATATTCCATGCCGGGATCGTCAACCAGACGGCTCTGACCTGTAAGCTTGCTGTCAAGATCTTCAAGGTAGCTTTCGTTGCCTGTGCTTGTGTAAATGAATGCACCGCCGTATCCAACTATCAGTACAGCTGCTAAAACTGCGGCAGCACGGCCTGCAGCCATCAGATTCATGTCACGTGCAACAGTGTTTTTCTTTTTCTTAGCCTTTGTTTTTGCAGCAGCCTTCGGAGCTTCTGCAGCCTGCTTGACTTCCTCCGCTTTCTTCTGAGCAGCAGCCTTTTCTGCAGCTGAAGCGGCAGCATTGACGGCTCTTTCCTTAGCATGACGAGCCTTTTCCTGGCGTTCCGCTTCCTTCTGAGCTTCGATCTTTTTCTGCTTTTCCTCGTAAGCCTGTTCCTTCATTCTTCTCTGACGAGTACGTTCAAGGTCACGGTCAAGAGCGTCCTCTGCAGCGGACCTTGCAGGTTTAGCTTCCTGCTTAGGCTCGGGCTTGACCTCCTGCTTAGGCTCGGGCTTGACCTCCTGTTTAGGCT
>JBJERX010000108.1:13996-88460 GCA_051882495.1 Huintestinicola sp.
TTAGGCTCGGGCTTGACCTCCTGCTTAGGCTCGGGCTTGACCTCCTGTTTAGGCTCGGGCTTGACCTCCTGCTTAGGCTCGGACTTGGGTTCCTGCTTAGGCTCGGACTTGGCTTCCTGCTTAGCCAGGTCAGCTTTTTTTTCAGCTTCCTTGGCATCGAAAGCAGCTTCTGCTTCATGTGCAAAGCTGAGCATATCGCTGAGACTTTGAACGGGAATATCCGAGTCATCGACGGGAGTTAAGACTTCCTTTTTTTCCTCAGAAGCAGAGCTGTTATTTGTTTTATCGGTATTGGGGTTAGGGGATTTTTTCTTGCTCTTTGACAAAATTTTCATTCCTTCCGTTTACATGGGTAAAAATAATAACTGCTGTCACATTAGGGTACTGCCGATAAATAAGTATTTATCGGTACCGAGCGACAAACTTTGCTCATTTCGCAAATCGACAAACGAAACGACAAAGGAGTCGCCCCTTCGGAGCAGCAATGATATATATGTTTATGAAGAATATGGAAAATAAAAATGCATAAAATACCACTCTATAATTATAATATATTCAAGGGGGATATGTCAAGCATATAATATACCAATATTTCGCCAATGTTCGGTGCATTTCGCTGTATATTAAGCTATCCGCGAATGCAGACTGACTGCACATACATATAAAATACTTTTGATATATTTTCTATATGCCTTGAAAAAATTCCCGGAATGTAGTATAATGAAAAAAACATATACCCGAAAGGAAGATCATTTATGCGTTCATGCGGCATTTTAATGCATATTTCCAGCCTGCCCTCGCCATACGGCATAGGTACCCTTGGCAGGGAGGCGTATCAGTTTGTTGATTTCCTGAAAAGTGCGGGACAGAGTATCTGGCAGATACTTCCCATCGGACCTACAGGCTTTGCCGATTCACCATATCAGAGCTATTCCGCTTATGCGGGCAACCCCCTTTTTATTGATCTGGATATGCTTATTGAGGAGGGCCTTATCTCTCCCGATGACAAGGATATGCTCGTTCTCTCAAGAAAAAATGATTACTGCGATTATTCGGTGCTTTTCAATTTCCGCAGGATAATCCTGTCAAAGGCATATGCTAAGTTCATGGATGCGGCAACGGCTGACGCTAAGTATGAATTCAGCAGCTTCTGCCGCAAAAACAGTGTATGGCTGGATGATTATGCATTATTCATGTCGCTGAAAAACCATTTTCACGGTCAGATGTGGACAATGTGGGATGATAAATACCGTCTCCGTGATAAAGCCGCTCTTGCTGAATATGCGGAGAAAAATGCAGATGATATCGGGTGCTGGAAGTTCATGCAGTTCAAGTTCTTCAAGCAGTATAAGGCACTGAAAAAATACGCTAACAAAAAGGGGATCCGTCTTTACGGTGATATGCCTATCTACGTTTCAATGGACAGCAGCGATATCTGGGCAAGTCCGGAGCTTTTTATGCTTGATGAGGACTGCAGCCCCATCAAGGTGGCAGGCTGTCCCCCTGATGCATTTGCTCCCACGGGACAGCTCTGGGGCAACCCTCTCTATGACTGGGATGCAATGGAGAAGGACGGCTATCGCTGGTGGATATCCCGTGTAAGATATGCCTCCAAGCTGTTTGATATCACACGTATCGACCATTTCAGAGGCTTTGAGAGCTTCTATGCTATCCCCGCACAGGATGACACTGCAGAAAACGGCGAATGGATGAAGGGTCCTTCAATGAAGCTTTTCAATGCAATAAAGGCTGAGTTGGGCGATATTTCCCTTGTGGCTGAGGATCTTGGATTCCTCACCGAGGATGTCAGAAAAATGCTTAAGGCATCAGGCTATCCCGGAATGAATGTTCTTGAATTCGCTTACGGCGGAATGGATGACAGCAGCTATCTGCCCCATAACTATGTTAAGAACAGCGTTGTATACATCGGTACACACGATAATGAAACGGCTCTGGGCTGGTTCAGAAACCAGAGCAAGGAGGTGCAGAGGTACATAAGAAAATATCTGGGACTGCCCAAGGGAGCTACAGACAAGGATATCGTCTGGGGACTTATCCGTCAGTGCTATGCATGCGTTTCCGATATGTGCGTGATACAGGCTCAGGATATCCTTTGCCTTGATAATTCCGCGAGAATGAATACTCCATCCACCATAGGAAACGGCAACTGGGCATGGAGAATAAGCGGCAGCGTACACAGCGTGTTCACCCCCAAGCTTGCAAAACGTCTTAAGAAGCTTGCCAAGCTTTATTTCAGAAAATCCGCCAAAAAGAAGAAGCCCGAAGAGGATATTGTAATAACGGCCGATTCAAAGTCAGCTCATGAAGCTGATGTATCGGATATCGGTTCGGATATCTCCACAGACTGATAACGGGGGCATATTATGAGATTCAGACCCTGTATTGACATTCATAACGGAAGCGTAAAGCAGATAGTGGGAGGAAGCCTTACGGATAAGGATTCCTCCGCAGAGGAGAATTTCGTATCCTCCTATGACGGGGGCTATTATGCCCGGCTGTACAAAAGCCGGGGGCTTAAAGGCGGACATATCATAATCCTTAACCCCGCAGGCTCGGAGTATTACGAAGCTGACAGAAAGCAGGCATTTTTAGCTCTGTCCGAATATCCCGGAGGACTGCAGATCGGCGGCGGCATCAATGCCGAAAACGCCTGTGAATACCTGGAAAAGGGAGCCTCCCACGTAATTGTCACGTCCTATGTTTTCAAAGACGGCAGGATAAGCTTTGAACGTCTGGATAAGCTTGTCAGTGCTGTGGGAGCGGAGCATATCGTACTTGATCTTTCCTGCCGAAAGCGTGAGGGAGAGTATTATATTGTGACCGACCGCTGGCAGAAATTCACCGATGTAAAGGTGACAAGGGATAATATCCTCATGCTGAAAAACAGCTGCGATGAATTCCTTATCCATGCAGTTGACGCAGAGGGCAAGCAGAGCGGTATCGAGGATGATATCGTTTCTCTTCTGGGCAGCACCGAGGGGATCATTTCCACCTATGCAGGGGGAATAGGCTCATATGAGGATATTGAAAGGATAAGGCAGCTGGGGCATGGCAGAGTGAATTTTACCGTAGGCAGTGCCCTGGATATCTTCGGCGGCAGGCTGGATTTTGATAAGATATGTGAAATGGAATAAGCAGCGATATGTTTCAGAAAGGCAGCCTGTGTTCAGGGATTTATGCACTCTTGTGCAAATCACTGCAATACTTTGGTGAGATGCGTCATTGACACAAGATGCGTTTTTATGCTATAATCTATTCAAAACCCTTTTTGACGAAAAAACAGATGGAGTAAAGCTATGGGTAAGATAAATCATAATGCGTTTCTGACCGAAATGGTCAAATTTGCATCTCTGGATGAGAATCCTGATATCATAATAAGTAAACTCCTCCAGTTTATCTGTGAAAAGCTCGATTCGGACAGAGCATATATTTTTGAGCAGAATGAAAACGGCACCTTTGATAATACATTCGAATTCTGTCGAGAGGGTGTTACGGCGGAGAAGGATAATCTTCAGGGTTTACCGTATGAGAATATTATTGAAGTCTGGTACAATGAATTCAGACGTTCAAAAAATATGCTGATCTATGATATTGAGGAATACAAAGCAGTCAGCGAGGATGGATATAATATTCTCAAGCCTCAGGGGATCGGATCTATTGTAGCGGGACCTATAGTCGAAAACGGAGAATACATAGGTTTCTATGGTGTGGATAACCCCCCCAAGGAAGCAATGGCTGATATATCCGAGCTGCTGAATATGATAGAATACATCATCAGCATGATGATACGGATAAGAAAGTACGCTCTGTGCCTGAGGGACAGCTCGGAGACTGATCCCCTCACAGGCTGCAGGAACCGAAAGGCTATGGACAGCCGCTACAGCAGCGAATTAAGCGGAGAAATAGGTCTGCTGATGTGCGATCTTAACGGACTCAAGGTAAAAAACGACAGCGAGGGTCATCTTGCCGGGGATAAGTATATCTGCGATCTTGCGGACGTTCTCATGGAGATTTTCGGAAAGGATAAGGTGTACCGTCTCGGCGGTGATGAATTCCTTGCCGTAAAGTCTCCTGTTACAGAGGATACGATGATAAGCCTCACAGAAGAGGTGCTTGAAAAGTGCAGACAGAGAGATGTCAGCGTGTCTGTAGGAATGGAGTTCAGCGATTCCTCGGATGTATCCTTCGAGCGTTTGCTGCAGGCTGCGGATAAAAAAATGTACAGCTCCAAAAGAGCGTATTACAGCAGTCAGAAGGTTGACAGACGTGCAAAGAAGGAGATCAAAAGCGATGTGCTGAATAATATCCTCTTTGAGGCATTTGCGGAAGCTTCGGACAATGTTTATATCTATATGCTGGATATGGGCACAGGCAGGTCAAGATGGTCAAAAAACTGTGTCGAATATTTTGGCATTCCGTCGGAATATCCGGATAATTCGGCAGAGATGTGGCAGAAGCATGTCCACCCCGATGACAGGGAAATGTATCTTGCGGATATTTCAAGGGTATTTGCAGGCGAAGCGTCAAAGCATGCATGCCAGTACCGTGCACTGAACCGCTACGGTGAATATGTCTGGGTAGAATGCAAGGGCAAGGTCACGGAGGGCACAAACGGCAGTCCTGTGTTTGCAGGACTTATCACCCGTCTTGATAATCAGAACATATACGATTCCCTTACAGGACTGAAAACCAAGAGCCAATTCTATGGATATGACTTCACTGAGGAGGAAGGTATGGTCCTGCTCCTGGGTGTTGACAAATTCAAGAATGTCATCAATACATACGGATATGAGAACGGGGATAAGGTGCTTGTCCAGATAGGCAAGGCTCTGATGCGGGTCAATAATAACAGCTGCAGGGTGTATCGCTTCACCGGTGATGAATTCGTATTCGTACTTCCCGGAGGAACAGAGGAAAGTGTAAGGGAGCTGTTCGGCAGGATATGCGGAATGGTGGAAACTGTGACAATGAGCAATGGTGCAAAGATCGAGCTTTCCCTGTCAGGCGGAGCGGCGAAATACCCGCTGCAGAGCAAAACTGTTGATGAGCTTGTAAATCATCTTGAGCTTGCATTGCTACATGTCAAGAAGGAAAACCGCGGATCCGTTGGTTTCTATTCCGAAGAAACGGAGGAAAGGCAGAAGCGATATAATCTCCTTAAGCAGGATCTCAAGCAGTGCATCACGGATAATTTCAAGGGATTTGAGCTTTATTATCAGCCATGGATGAACAGTAAGGGCGATATGATCGTGGGCTGCGAGGCTCTGTTACGCTGGAAGGGTGATATAATAAAGGATTCATACCCCGGTGAGTTCATACCTATTCTGGAGGAATCCGATGATATTATTGAGGTCGGACGCTTTGTAATGCAGGAGGCAATGAAGCAGCAGAAGGAATGGGAGGACAAATTCGGCGAGGTCATTGTCAGCTTTAATGTTTCCTATACTCAGTTCCATGCAGATAACTATGTCCGTGAGATCGATGAAGCAGCAAAGCGGTTCGGCGTTGATCCGTCCCATATGGTCATAGAGCTTACGGAAAGCTGCAATGTAAAGGATCCTGAGGTTCTTGCAGATGTATTCAATAAGCTGCGTGAACTTGGTTTCAGGATCGTTCTTGACGATTTCGGCACAGGATATGCATCTCTTGAAATGATAAAAATGCTTCCTGCCGATGGTATAAAGATCGAGCATAATTTCGTCAGGGAGCTGGCAAATGAAGGGCATGACATCGACTTTGCTATCATCAAATCCATCCTGCTTCTTTGCAGAGAGATCGGTCAGCATGTAGTGGTAGAGGGTGTTGAGAATCAGGAGGTGGATGAAATAATCCGCAGCATGAATTCCGGCACAAATGCAGGCTATCTGCAGGGCTATTATTATTCAAAGCCCATACGCAAACAGGAGTTTGAATACCTGCTGTCCGGTCAGAACAACGGCGGATGATAATATTACGAAGAATAAACAAAGAGGCTGATGCATTGCATCAGCCTCTGTTTTTGCTATAGTATCGGAATCAAAGCATATGTGCTCTCAGTTCATCGCCGCTGAGAGGTGAAAGATATGCAGGAGCAATATCAAATATAGTCTTGCAGCCGCTTACGCCCTCGCTGCTGAGACGATATGCTGCCCTTGCATATGCAATAAGAACACTGGATGTGAATTCGGGGTTGGAATCAAGCTTAAGGCTGAATTCGATGGTGTGATTACTGCTGTTGTCCTTGCCTGTTCTGCCGTTGCGGATAACGAAACCGCCGTGAGGAATGCCGCTGTGATCTCTCTTAAGCTCCTCCTCGGAAATGAAGTGAACCGTTGTATCATAATCGGAGAAGTAGTTGGGCATATTCTTGATATCGGACTCGATCTGTGCAAGATCTGCACCCTCTTCCGCTACAACGAAGCACTCTCTTGTGTGCTTTTCTCTTGTTGTAAGCTCGGGTGTTTCGCCGTTTCTGATCTTTTCAAGTGCGGATTCAACGGGGATAGTGTACTGCTTGCCGTCCTTAACGCCCTTAACACGTCTGATAGCGTCGGAGTGGCCCTGGCTTACGCCCTTGCCCCAGAATGTGTAATCCTGACCCTCGGGAAGAACACAGTTGCCGTAAAGTCTCATTACAGAGAAAAGTCCGGGATCCCAGCCTATGGAAATGATTCCCACCTTGCCGGATTCCTTGGCAGCCTTATCAACATTTGCAAAATGCTCGGGGATCCTTGCATGAGTGTCGAAGCTGTCAACTACATTGAAATACTTTGCAAACTCGGGAGTCTGAACGGGGAGATCGCTTTTGCTGCCGCCGCAGAGAATGAGAACGTCGACCTCGTCCTTATGGTTTACTGCGTCATCAGCAGAATAAACAGGAACGCCCTCAGTTGCTATTTTAAGTGTGGAGGGGTCTCTTCTTGTAAAAACTGCTGTGAGCTTTGTATCTGGGTTCTGTCTTACTGCATACTCAACGCCTCTGCCGAGGTTGCCGTAGCCGAGGATACCTATACGGATAGTCATGATCTATACTTCCTTTTCACATTTATTTTCCGAGATCTCGTCCTCTCACCGTCGGACGATCTGCAGGATTCATCTTGTGAGACTTCATTGCAGGATCATCATCCGCAGTTCCCTATAAGCCTTTTTGGGAACCCTTTTGAAAGATGCCGGTTCAAGTCTCGCATATTTATATATTACCAAACTATTTTGAATTTGTCAATAGATTTGCAGAAAAAAACAATACTTCTGTCGGAATGAAAACAAAAAACCGAAGCTGAAAGCCACAGCTCCGGTCATATTATCCTGCAAAATATGGAAGTATATATGAAGCCCTGTCTGCTGTATCCTGCAAAATCAGCTGAGATGTATAACAGCAGCTCTTCCCTCGGGGGAGAATGCATACACGTATTCGGAATTATCATTAGACAGAAGCAGAGGGGCACCTCCTCTGAGGTCGGGAAAATAATTGCCGAGAAGTGAAAGGGTCTCCCCAAGTCTGCGGAGAGCTTCCTTTGCGGCAGCCTTTCTCTTCTCACCGTTTATCTCGGGGAGGATAGGGCGGATGCTACCGTCCGAATACACTATTACCAGACCGCATACAGCCGCTGTTATGGAAATGGGAGCAGCCGTATCGGTGCCAAGTATGTATCTTCCGTCGGTCTCGCATTTATCTGACATTATCTTCATTTTGATAAGCATATTGTTATTTGTGATCCAGTATGCATATTTTCCGTGAACGCATACATCGGCAATATTCTCATAAGCATTTTCGCAGATGGGAAAACCGTTCTCCTCGTGTATCAGAAAGGATCTTCCGTCAGCTGTAAGAGCAGCTGTAAAATTATTATTCAGTGCAAGTGATCTCTTGACGCTTACTCCCGCATCGGAGAAATTATCGTCGCTGTTCTCCGCATCGCATATGTCGCTTTCCGTAATATTATACATTCCGCTGAGACTGAATGTGCGTACAGTTTCTCCCTCAGTGTCCGCAGTATACATCAGCCCGTCGGAGAATATCTCAAAATGTCCGTCACGTGAATACACGTTCCTTGCACTGCAGAATTCACGGAGCACAGGCTCCTTTTCGGGATCATCATATACGAATATCCCGCCCTTATCGGATATGTACAGGGTGCATCCCGAAGCATATGCTGCGGAATAAACCTTTGAGGGACAGCGTATCTCCCGTACACCGGTTTCCGGAGTAAAGGCAAATCCTCTCGAAGCGGAGCCGTCGGTAAATACGGCAGTGACCCGTGAGCCGTCAAGGGACGCTGCAGCTGTTGAGAGACCGTCTCCCGGCTCCACAGGGAATGATATCAGATTAACGGCAAAGGGCTTGACGTCCCCATCCGCCTTTTTTTCGGAAGGTGCAGCTACAGGCTTCGGCATACGCTGTCTTGCCGTTTCATCGGCTTTGCTCTTCCCTTTGCCTGCGGCAGAGATAACGGCACCTGCGGTAAACGCACCTGCAGAAACGGCTCCCGCACAAAGCAGAGCGATATCCTTAGCTTTCATAATGAAGATCTCCTTGAAATATTTGATTTACGAATCGGTGTAAAGCTGATCCTGTGTCTTTCTATATATTATATATAATAACAGAATACTATGCAAATGTCAAACTGAAAATTTTTTCCTCCGTATAAAAACAGCGTATCGCGGCATGATAATCATATACCGCATGGATAAGCCATTATGCTGTTGCTCCCCGATTTGTTGCTGATATAGTATCAGGATAGTCGGCGGAGCAATATTATGACCTGTTCGGTGGTGAATGTTCAATTTTCAGGAGAGTGAAAAATATGTTTAACCAGAACAACAATCAGAACAATCAGAATAACAAGCAGTCCTGTCCCTCTGACAAGCAGAATCAGCAGAATTCAAAGAACTGCCGCAATCAGCAGCAGAACAAGCAGGAACAGCAGAACAGAAAGAACCGTCAGGATTTTGAATAATACGTAATACTGACCGATAAACAAAAGCCGCTTCGGGATCCCGAGGCGGCTTGATTTATATACAGGTCACCTCTAAAAACCAATGGCTAAAGCCATAGCACCTCATCTGCAAGCAGATGAGGTGCTATGGCTTTTAGATGCGACCATATATTATACTTTCCTGAACATCTGATAAACATAAAATACAATTACAAACAGGAAATTGTACAGCAGTACCTTAGTGACCGTAAGCTCCGGAAGTGAATTTATGAGAACCATTGTCAGCGTCAGCAGGATTCCCAGGAGAATACTTGCTGCCTGCATGATAAGTCCTCCGGAAATAGTGCCTCTGAGGCGGTTTGAACCAAGGATAAGGTTTGCAAATGCCGCAAATTTACCCGAGCAGGCAAGTGTAGCGGGACGCTTTGCAACGTACTCCACGGTCTTTTCGTACTGAGGATGTATCCTGAATGGGATTATCCTGAATGTGGAGGGTGCTACGTCGAACATTTCGGATAGTCTGTTCACGCTTATCATAGAGTCAACGGAGCGGACCATTACGGAGATGCGGTTCTTTTCAAGCTGCTTAAGAGCCTGCTTGATCTGATAGGATGGCGTAAGCTCAACTATGAACATTGCCGAGAGCTGTCCCGAGATGGACAGATAAACGGCTATCTTGTCCCCTTCGGTGTATTCATGCTCCTTTGCGGCTGAGGGAAGTCCCTCAATGCTGTGATTAGCCATAAGCTCACGGTTTCCAAGGAGTACACGCTTGTTGTTTATCCATCCGCAAAGTCCCATGGAATCCTCATACATATAGCTTTCCACAGGGTTCAGCATCTCGGTCTTTCCCACGATAATGTCATAGAACATATATTTAAGTATGCTGCCCGACTGGCTTGTAAGGCTGGCTGCCTGTACGATAGCTTCGTCGATGCTTGTATCGGGGAATGCCTTGATGTTTTTCAGATTAATGCTTCCTGCGGGGAAAAGCTGGGAAGCATCAGCCATAATGCTGTTTGTATCGGCAAATTCCTCAATGCTGTCATAGCCGATGATCGCTCCCTGATTCTCCGCATATTTCTTGGAGGCCTTGTTCATAGGCATATTTACAACGATCATCATTGCAAAGCAGGAGCACATGCTTATACAGCAGGAGAATGCGGAAAGTCCCATGCAGAATCCGCCCAGACTTCCGTGTTCGGAGCGTCCTATGAAGCCTGCCAGCACACCGATAAGTGCTGCAGCAATGAAGATTATGGGAGAAACTATCTTGCAGAATCTGTCTGCATTATCGCTTGCGTAGGAGGTTTTGAGAAAATCTGTGATGGTTTCCGTTTTCTGCATAGCAGCGAGAACGGGGAAATCCATCAGTGAACCATGAGTAAAATCCTGAGCCTTTTCTTCATCGTCAACAATAAAGAGAGCGTAGCGGTCGTTGTCCCCCGAAACAAACTTAAAGCTTCGTTTCGTTCTGCTTATGATAAGCAGCTTGCCCACGGTATTGAAGATAAGTGCACCGATGGCAACGGGAGTATAGATGTATACAAAGCTGCCTCGTACCATGTTTGAGTTGGAAAGGGTTATCATTGATGTGGCAAGAGATGCGATAAGGGACAATGCGGAAAGTGTGTCGCAGTCCGCCTTGAAGGATACAAGCTTCGACATTCCGTTTGCAACGGTCTGGTAGGATATGAATCCTGCAAACACGCCTACAACGGAGTTGATGAACATGAACACATCAGGCTGAGTGTGCTTATTGATGATGCTCAGACTGTCGATGATAGGCATGTTCAGGTCGTTTGCCAGAGCGATATATGCTGTGATAAGGAAGCTTATAATAAGGAGCAGCAGTCTTACTACCAGCTTGCTTGACTGTCCGTCAAGATGCTCTTGTATAGCGGGGGCGTCTATCAGGCTTTCAAAATCCTCAAGCCCATCCTCCGCACGCACCTGAGCCTCTTCCTCTTCGGTGTTTTCCTCCTCCTCGCCCATAAGGACGAAATTCTTCACAACATCGCTTCTGCGTTCCTTAAGTGCACTGAGCTTTTCAAGCTCTGCCTTGTTTTTGTCAAGCTTTATCTGGGAGGTGTCCTGTATCATCTTGTCCGAGAGGTCAAGATCAATGTCGGAGATCGTCTTACGCTCAATGGGAGCGGCGTTTGCGGGAGCTGACTTTCTCAGCTTCCTGATGCTTTCAAGAAGCTCGGAGTTGCCCGTTGCGGACATATCATCCTCGGATTCCTCCTTGGCAAGGAGCTTGTTGAACATATCCGTGAAGCCTCGGATAGGGGAAGTTTCTCCACGCTTCATTGAATTTATGCCCTTGCGGTTCTCGTACTCGCTGATGATGTTATCCACATCGTCGGCTGCGGAGTATTTGTCAAGGGGATTTGCCGCAGGCTTCGGCAGAGGGGCAGATCTCTGGGGCTTCTGCTTCTGTACAGGCTGAACAGTGACCTTTTTAGGCTTGCTTGTTTCGTGACCTGTGCTGTACTTATCAGAATAAAAGTCATCCATTTCAAGCTTTTCGGAGAATGAATGCCCCAGAGGTTCATCATGTTCAAAGGGTATTTTTATAGGCTTGATGTTGTCAAGCTTTGCTATATCGCTCTCAACGAACAGGGGAGAGCTGCCGTATTTTTTCTCGAAATCATCGTCATCGTCATCCGCTGTGTGGATGCCCTTGATGTTAAGGTCTCTGAAATCATCGCTGAATCTGTTCTTTACGGGACGCAGCTTGACCTTTTTCTTGCCGTGCTTGTCCTCGGAGATCTCTTCGCGGGGGGCAGGCTGAGTATGGGTATGAGCTTCTCCTGTCCCTGCTTCATCATGCTTCCGATGAACAGGCTCTTCCGCAGAAGCAGAAGGCTTGTCCTCAGGCAGCGGAGCCTGAGCAGGAGGCTTCATATGCTGCATCTCTCCGAATATTCCTGCTGAGGGCATTGTTACCTCAGGGAGATCAGTCATCAGCGGCGGTTCGCTCTTTTCATGGCGGATCACATATTCAGACGCCTTTTCGGCACGTTCAGCTGCAAGCTCCGCCGATGTTTTGAGTTCATCGGGCATATATTTACGCTCATAGTCGCCGCTGAGTATCTCGTAATCGACTTGTCTGCGTTTTTTTGCTTCATCCTCAGCCTGCTGCTTTTCAGAGGTCTGCCTGTCGGCTTCGGCAATGATGCTGCTTTTGTCTCCCGGCGAATAGCTTGCGAGTATATCGTCAAGGGACATGGAGGATGTACCTGCGGCATTGATTGATCCCGTATCCGCAGGCTTTTTGGGGGATGAATATTCATTCAGGATATCATCAAGGGAGAATTTTCCGTCAGCCAATTCTGTTCCTCCTTGTAATTAGTATAGAAAAAGCTTTTGGGGCAGTGCCGCACAAAGCTTCTGTGCGTGCTGCAGGGTCAGTATTATTCCGCACTGCGCTGTCTTACGGCTTCGTACATGAATATACCTGCCGCAACGGAAGCGTTCAGTGATGTTATCCTGCCGTTCATGGGGAGCTTCACAAGGTGATCGCACTTATCACGGATAAGTCTGCCCATGCCGAAGCCCTCGGAGCCTATCACCAGAGCAATGCTGCCCGTAAATTCGGTATCGGTATATGCGGCACCCGAAGCGTCTGTACCGTATATCCATACTCCGTTTTCCTTAAGAGTGTCGATAGCGGCAGCAAGATTTGAAACTCTTGCAACGGGCAGCCAGCTTGCAGCACCTGCAGAGGTCTTGTATACTGTTGCGTTGAGAGAAGCACTTCTTCTCTTGGGAATAATTATCCCGTCTGCCCCTGCTGCCTCCGCTGTACGGATGATAGCACCAAGGTTATGGGGATCCTCGATCTCATCACAGATTATGATAAAAGGCTTTGTACCTTTTTCTGCCGAAACTGCAAGAATGTCCTCAACAGAAACATATTCCGCACAGGCACCGGAAGCGATGACTCCCTGGTGAGATGCCCCACGGCACATAGCTGTAAGCTTTGCGTCGCTGACATTCTTGATAACAATGCCTTTATCCTTTGCCATGCGGGTTATCATCCCGATGCTGCCCCCTGCTTCACTGTTCACATAGAGGGTGTCGATAGCCTTTCCCGCCTTGAGAGCCTCGATAACAGGATTTTTTCCCACGATAAGTCCGTACTCATCGCATTCCTCCATATCAGGAAGAGCGGGAGATGTATTGCTGCGTTCATAGCCTTCGTTTTCACTGTAGCCGTCATTTCTGCCGGGTCGGCTGTCGTATCTGTTATCGGGTCTGCCCTTATCATATCTTACCTTGTCGGAGCGGGAATAGGAATTTCTGTCATTCCTGCCGCCTTTCCTGTTACGGCTGTCCTGTCTGTTTCCTGATGAATATCCGCTGTTTCTGCTGCGGTTATCATATTTCTGTGCCATATAATTTATTCCTTTCGGCACCGCATTTATGCGGTATCGCCTGAATTTAGTCATAGTTACATATAATATCATTATACTACAAAGCTGAGAACTTTGCAATAGTGATATATACTAAATAACAAAGCTTTTGGACATCGTTATTTGCATATCTATTTCCGTGATATCGCCCAGCCGAATACACATCCGCATCCGCCGCCGATTATATGAGCCATCTGGGAGATATTATCCTGCACAAACAAACCGTCAAGTATCTCTCCTCCAAGATAGAACAGTGCCACAAAAACAAAGGTCAGTGGCAGCTGACCGCTTGAATTGTTGGCAAAGGAGCTGAGCAGAATGAGCATAAATGCGATGCCGCTTGCTCCCAGCAGTCCTGTGGGGAAGAAGATCACATTGATAAGTCCTGTGATAAGTGCGGTGAACAGTATCATCAGCAGGAGCTTTTTGCTGCCGTATTTTTCTTCAAGCATAGGCCCTACAAGCAGGATTATCATGAAGTTCCCCACGAAATGGTCGATGCCGCTGTGACCGATAACATGACCGAACAGACGAAAGTAAAACAGCGGGTCGCTCAGGGGAGCACGGTACACGGAAAAAAGCAGCATATTCGTTTTTCCGCCTGTGATAAGATCAAGTATCAGAGCAGCGAATGCAATGATCGCATAGGTAAGTATAACGGGGGAATTGTAGCTGAGCCTCGGAAGCGTGAGCTTTTTCATAACATCATCCTTTTAAATCAGTATCCGAATCTTTCACGGAGCAGCTCCTCCACCTCGTCAATGGGGAGACCTCTTACACGATGGGAGCCGGTGTATTCGGAATTTGTGTATACTATAACATCGCAGGAGCGGTTCATACGCTGGAAGGGCGTCCTTGCAACAGCAATCTGTGATACTCTTTCAAGGGGGACGGTCACTGTGTGGAACTGATATCCTGTGCAGTATTTGATGCATACATTGCCCTTGACGATATTCATGCCGTTGGTGCAGTATGAGCCTGCCTTGACGAACAGCAGCCATACGGAGGGTATCTCGGCAAGTACAGTCAGGAAAAATATGAGCCTGTACCATTCATGAAAGAATACAGCCGCAGTGAATCCCAGGAGTATCACGGCGAAAACAAGCAGTGCGGGAGGACCTATGAACCGTCCGATATAGCTTATTGCAGGGGAGATGAAGCCCTCCGAGAGATGGAAGCCCGGGAGCAGCATTTCCATTACATTTGCGGGTCTGTCTCCGCTTTGCTTGCCGTAAAGGCTTTTCAGACCGCATATGGGGACGAACACGGGAAGCTCGTTTTTCTGCTTGCCGTAGCCTGTGCAGCTGATGTGAACGGAAGTCACTCCGAAAAGCTTCATCAGCAGATTCTGACGCATATCGGCATAGTTGATGTGGTTTCCGGTAATGAAATACATCCTTTTGACGAAAAGTCCCGATGTAATGATAATAAAGCCGCCGTGCCGTTCAACGGTGAAATTGATATGCCTGAGGAGGTTGGCTGCAAAGGATATAAGGAATCCTGCACCTATGATAAGGGATATGGTTATTCCCGTGGGAGGGATGCCCTTCACAAGCCGTGCAACAGTATCGGTAACATCGATGACGGCAGCCATAAGCTGATTCTCAAGGGTATCACCGATAATTTTACCGCTCTGAGTAAAGAATGTGCCCAGAAGCAGGGTCCCCGATAATGCGGAGGAAAAGAGGAAGGAGAAAACCACAAGGGTCCTCTTTGAAACACGGTAGGCGTAATTGAAGCCCTTGCTTCTGACAACGCTGCCCACGGGAGGCGTTCTGCCTGCAGTCTCCGCAAGGAGATTGAAAAGAGCGGCTCTGTCCTGCTTGGTTACGGTGAGCTTTGCGTCGGGATCCTTTTTCCGTCCTGCTTTTGCGTCTGTGTCAATATACAGCTTGACAGCATTCGTCCTTGATAGAATGGGATCTGTTTCCGATGTAACTGCACTTACATATTCCGGAGGTATCCTTCTTACTCTGCGTACTGCAAAGCCTGTATCAATATAAATCCCGTCATCCTTGAAAAGGAATCGTGTAAAATACCATCTCCATACTGCTGCACCGAACATGACCGTGACCGCAAGTATATCCCATCCCGCACCCTCAGCCCAGCGGTAAAAATCAAAGCTGAAAGCAACCAGTCCTCGTATAAGAGGAATGAGCAGCAGCCAGAAATTACGGGAGGTATATCCGATTATGGCCATAGGATGCTGACGCTTTCCCTGTTTTTCGGGTAATAACATGATCTTCCGTTCCTTTCTGCGTGCCGGCTGCGGGCATTATTTTATCATCAGATCATCCGTTCTGCCTGTGAGTAGGCTTCATCTCGGATATATCGCTGAAGGACAGCTGCTCACCCTGTTCATCCTCTGACATATCCTCGGGGAATGACAGCTGTACGTATCCTCCGTCGGAATTGTCCGAATAGGAGGATGTATATGAGTATGCTCCCCTGTCATAATCGTTTGAAACAGGCAGATCGCTGACAGGATTTGCCTCAATGATCTTCTTCGCACGGTTAGAATATCCGTCAAGGACCTCCTGCTTTTTGTTGCGGGGAGCAGAAAGCATGCTTTTGCCGTCGATCAGCTTCATGACCCTGCGGCTGTCCTTGTCCGAAAGGAACATAAGCACTATCCGTCCCCCCAGGGCATTGATAGTTATGAAGTTGAAGCCCGTGAATTTCGATAAGGGCATGGATACATATGAGCTGCTCTGTACTGCAGAAAGCTTCATGATGCGGTGAGTTGTGGAGATAAGCCCTGTGTGAGTGATTATCTCAGAATCGGTGATAGTGTATCGTATCCTCTTGTACCACATAGGAAGCAGGATAAGAATGAATATAACATAAACGGCAGCAAAAAGTATCATAAAGAAAATAATGACCTTTTCGGGGAGCGTTATGGTGCTTTCGGGGATATACTGAGGGAATTTGTCGTCGATATACTGTCTGAGGAAATCCAGGGCTTTGATGATGATGACAGTAACCACTAATGCAGCTGCCGACAAAAAATGCTTGCCGCGGACATCCGATGTAAAGGTCTCGTTCACCAGAACTTCTCCTTTCTGAACGTATTTTTTGATATACACATCTATTATAACATATTTTGATAAGTATTACAAGTAATTTTTTCATATGGAGCTGATACCGTGATAATTCTGTCTTTATCCATATATCAGCGGGCTATTAATAATACTAATTCCAAATCAACCTATAGACAAATCCTCGGATATAATGATCCAATTCTGCGTCAAGCTCCCTTGCCGGGCAGCAAGCCCGCCTGCGGTCGCTTTCCTTGACTTGGATTATTCTATCTGTCGGCTTTGTCTATAGAACGATTTGGAATTAGTATAACTTGCCAAAAAATACGGCAAATTTATATGAAATATCGGAAAATTACATTTTTCTATTGTAATTTCAAAAAAAAGGGTGTATAATAAACTTAAGTATTAAGAAAATAAGGGGCTGTTTACATATGAGACTTGTTACGCGTTCTGACTTTGACGGACTTGCCTGCGGTGCACTCCTCAAGGATGTAGGGATTATCGATCACTGGAAATTTGCTCATCCTAAGGATCTTCAGGACGGTCTTATCGAAATTACCGAGAATGATTGTCTTGCCAATGTTCCTTTCGTTGAGGGATGCGGTCTGTGGTTCGACCACCACTCCAGCGAGCACGAGAGAAACGAGCTTAAGGGCAAGTATAAGGGCGAAAGCCGCATTACTCCTTCCTGTGCACGAATTATTTATGATTATTACGGAGGCAAGGAGAGATTCTCCCACTACGATGACATGATGGAAGCCGTTGATAAGGTTGACTCAGGAAATCTTACCAGAGAAGAGATACTCCACCCCGAGGGCTGGATACTTATCGGTTTCCTTATGGACCCCAGAACAGGTCTGGGAAGATGGAGAAATTTCACCATCTCCAATTATCAGCTCATGGAAAAGCTCATTGACTGCTGCCGTACCATGACCACTGAGGAGATCCTTTCTCTCCCCGATGTTAAGGAGAGAATAGATGTTTACAACGAGCAGACTGAAAAGTTCATTGAAATGGTAAGGGCTCATACACGTGTTGAAAGGGATGTTATCATCACCGATCTCCGAGGGGTCGACCCCATCTACAGCGGCAACAGATTCCTTATCTACAGCCTCTATCCCGAGCAGAACATTTCTGCGTGGATCGTCAGCGGACGAGGCGGCGAGGGATGCTCCTGTGCCTGCGGATATTCTGTCCTTAACAGAACCTCCAATGTTAACGTGGGCAGCCTTATGCTGAAATACGGCGGCGGCGGACACAAGGCAGTGGGTACATGCCAGTTCAGCAGCGAAACAATGGCGGAGAAGGTTCCCCAGCTTCTTGATGAGCTTGTAAACTACGATAAGTATTACAACGTTTAATACTAATCCCCCTTTATCTATTAAAGGGGGATTAGTATAATTATACAGTCACCTATAGAAACCATATGAAAAACTATCCCGTACAGCGGCTTTCTGCTGTACGGGATTTTTGCATGTCATGGGATCACTTGCCTGTTCGCTGCTCCGGGAAGCAGCTGTCCTCCTGATGAAGCTCTGCAGGGGATCTCGTTATCTCATGGGGGTCTCCCATAGCGGCAAAGGGGGCAAACTGGGCAGCTCTGTCCGATGCCGGCAGAGGAGGGTGGTTACAGGATGTGTGATGGGGAAGATCAATGATATGGTCATACCTCCCTGTATTCTTTCCGAGCATAACAGTCCTCCCTTTGCGGTTTTTCGGATATTATAACATGAGAGGGGGGATATGTCAATCGGTATAACAAATAATTGTAACTTTTTTCCTATGAGAAAGAATAAAAATTGTATTGTAAAACAGAAAGGTATATGATATAATATATGTGTATAACTATAATTCATATAGTTAAGGAGCTGATTATATCTTGGCAAGATCCGGAAATGGTTTTATAAAGACTGCATTCAGTATTGCCTCACGATTCTTAAAGCATCAGAAAAAGCATACCATCATGACCGTTATCGCCGTTATTCTCGCAACTGCATTTATGACTGTCATGCTTACGGCAGTTTCTGTGTACAGTGAGACCTCCCTTAATATATCTAAAGTAAAAAACGGTACTTACGAGATAATATTCTCGGGGCTTTCAAAAGCGGATATGGTCACTGTCCGCAGTATGGATATATTCGATAAGACTGAGATCTACGGTGCTTCTGTGTATACAAGCCGTACCGATATCGACTTTGGCCAGTATCAGGATCCCGAAGCCCGGATGGAGTATCTTATCTGCAACGGCATGATCGTTGATGACTGGTTTATGCGTATCGACCCCGACAGCGTTACTATGCTTCCCGAAAGCATGACGGCTGTTACCGAGGGACGTCTGCCCGCTGCTGACGGTGAGCTTGTCATTAACCTTACCTATGCCGATTCATGGGGAAATCCCGAGATAGGCGATACTGTTGAGCTTACCCTGCTTACCTGCGGCTCAAAGGACATCACCACAAAGGAGGGAACAGACCTTTCCGCTGTGCCTTCCGATATAACCGATGTGTTCGGCGTGGAAAGTGCAGAGCCTGTAACTCTTACTGTTGTCGGCTATTCAGAGGGCTATAACATCGTCCACTACAGTGATACCCGTCTGAGATCATACACCATGGCTCAGGATAATCTTATTGCACACTTTGCAGATTTTACCAACGATCTTTACTGGGATCTCCACCATGCTTTCCAGGATAACGGCATGGAGATAGATGATTATGACTACAGCTTCAATCAGGAGCTGCTCAATGCCGAGGGAAAGGGAGTTACGGCAAAGTATTATAAAGCCGTTTTCATGCTTCTGGTCTACCTTGTGGTAGTGTTCCTCATGTTCTGCGTAAGAATGGTTATCGACAATTCCTTTGAGATATCCTCAAAGGAGCGTGTTCAGCAGTTCGGTCTGCTTAAAGCTGTGGGAGCTTCATCAAAGCAGATATTTATCGTTACTGCCGCCGAGGGACTTATCCTTGCTGCCATAGGTGTGCCTGTGGGTACGGCAGCAGGCTATCTTGCGTCTGCGGGAGTGTTCTCGGCGATCTGCAGTATTGATGCACTTTCAATGATCTCATCGGCGTATGATCTCAGGGATATGCTGGTATTCAGCACGCCTCCTTACATTTTCATCTCATCTGTGGTGATCGGTGTTCTCTGGGTGCTGATATCCGCTGTGGGAACGGGAATGCGTGTTATCCGTGCAACACCTGTAGATGCTATGAGAATGGGCAGCCATAGGGAAAAATTTAAGATCTCAAGGTTCCGTCCCAAGGTAGGAACGGGCAGAGGCTTCATTACCGCATATGCGGGGCTGAATCTGAAGCGTAACAAAAAACGCTACATCATTACATTGGTTTCCATGACCATAAGCATGTGCTTATTCGCAGGCTTCTCTTATATGCTTGACCTTGCGGACACAAATCTCCGGAATGAATATGATTTCTCCAGACAGCCCTATCAGTTTTCTGTTAATCTCAGCGTGTTCGATTCCGCCTCCGAGGAGGAAGCGGTGTCAATGCTTTCCGATTCGGGACTATTTGAGGAGATACAGCGTGACAGTGAGATATACATGCTTGCAGATTCCGATGGGATGTTCGCTGACCCGAAGTACCTTAGCAGCGGAAAGATACTCCTGTATATCCACCCTGTAAGCAAAGAGACCTACAACAAATACATCGCAGCGGGAAGCGGAGTATCCTATTCCGACATTGAGGAAAATGAGGGTATACTTATCTGCCGTGACACCTACTCCGATGATAAAAGGCTCAAAAAGGAAACGGTGTTCGCATCCTCAGTGGCTGCTTCTGTTTCGGGAAGACCGGTCATTACATTCACATCCGATATTCTTGACAGGATCACTGTCCCGGTGATAGGCACCTATACTACCGACAATACAATGTATCAGTCCGTGGGCAGCAGCATTACAGCCATAGCTCCGGAAAGCGTGTATGATAAGCTGTTTGCCGACTGCGGATATATGGATAACAATACATCTGTATATGCTGCTCCGGACGGAGAGCTGTATTATCTTTACCGCCGTGATATTGCACTTAATGCTAAGCCGGGCAGCGAGGATGAGGCTCTTAATTTCCTCAAGCGTCATTTCTATTCCTGCTACACGGACAATCTCACCGATGAAAGCTCAGCTCTGGCACTTCTCAGTACATTCAGGATAGCCGGTTACTTTATTATTGCGGTGCTGACGATGATAGCGATCGTAAATATCGTGAATATCATCTCCACAAATGTCCTCAACAGGACTTCGGAGCTGGGGATGCTGAGAGCCTGCGGAATGTCCGACAAGCAGATAATGTCTCTTGTAAGATACGAAAGCCTGTCATATGCAATGCTGTCGGCAATTTCCACAGTCCTTGTAATAGTGCTTATGGTGTTTGCGGTGCAGATACCCTTCAGATACGGTAAGGGTTACGTGGATGAAAATGACCTGACTGTTGCACTGTCGTACGTGGCACCTATGAAGTATGTAGCGATATCTGCAGCTGCAGCGTTTATAGTAGCTGCACTTGCGTCTGTTCTCCCCGCCAAGCGTATCATTGATACACCCATCGTTGAGACGATACGAAACATTGAATAATTAAGGAACCTGAATAAATCATGCCTAAAGGGTCGGCACGCATCTTGCCTGCAGATTTATACTAATAACCATTTAACCTATGGATAAAATACGGCGGCTATAATGCGTCCACTCTGCGTCAAACTCCCTTGCCGGGCGAAAGCCCGCCTGCGGTCGTTTTTCTTGATAGAACGCATTCTATCCACCGTCTTTATCCATAGAACAAATGGTTATTAGTATTAATCAGTGCTTCCTTAAAACGGGCAGCGTATTTTCTTTTTGTCAGCTATTCTATAAAATTATATAATTACAGGAGGAATCACTATGGAACTTTTAAAGGATAAGGTAGCTCTCGTTACCGGCGGAACAAGAGGTATCGGTTATTCCATTGTAAAGACATATCTCGAAAACGGTGCGAAGGTCGTTCTCTGCGGCTCCAGGCAGGAAACTGCCGATAAGGCAGTGGAAAAGCTCAGGGCGGAGAACTCCGCTTATGAGGTGGAGGGCATCGCTCCCGATCTTACAAGCTATGGATCCGTTGAGAAGGCTGTAAAGTATGTTTCGGAAAAGTACGGCAGGATCGATATCCTTGTTAACAATGCAGGAATTTCCGCAAATACGCCCCTTTATAGCTATGACCCTGCTGATTTTGACAAGCTTATGCTTATCAATGTAAACTCCTGCTTCTATACAATAAGAGCGGCTGCTCCCATTATGAAGGAGCAGGGCGGCGGAGTTATTATCAATACATCGTCCATGGTATCCATTTACGGACAGCCTGCAGGTGTGGCTTATCCTACATCCAAATTTGCAGTAAACGGACTTACAAAGTCTCTTGCAAGAGAGCTTGCAAAGGATAACATCAGAGTGAATGCAGTTGCTCCCGGCGTTACAAATACCGACATGGTGGAAGCTCTTCCCGAGCATACAAGGCAGTACATATGCTCCTCAATTCCTCTCGGCAGGATGGGCGAGCCTCAGGATATAGCAAACGCTTTTCTGTACCTGGCAAGTGATCTGGGTTCCTATGTCACAGGCGAGATACTTTCTGTTGACGGCTGTGCAAGAGCCTGACGTATAGACTTAGTATAAGATGATAACGGACTGCTGCAGCGTGGGTGCTGCAGCAGTCCGTTATTGTCTGCTCACAAAGTTAATATCTGCAGCCTTTGCCTGCTTCATCAGGTCTTTGGTCTGCAGCTTGTATTTCTTATTGTCTTTAATAAAATATGTACCGCACTGCCTGAATTCAAAGCTTACATTATGGCTTATGCATTGTTTTCTGATGTCCAGCACCCAGTCATAATGGAGCGGTCTGGCATTAATATCGGATTCTCCGCCCACAACCACCAGCTCGATGCCGTCAAGATAGCTTTCCATATCTATCCTTTCAAGCAATGGCTGAGCTGTTATGCATTTGTGCTTTATGGGCAGGTCTTTGAATATGGACAGCTTATAGTCTGCATTTCTTTGGTTCTCTACGGTACAGCATATGACCACATTGTCATAGCCTTCGCCCCAGTCCTCCGGGATACAGGCAGAGAATCTGTCTATCCTTTTTGTCAGGAATAAAAAGGTGCAGTCCTTTCTCTCTTTTATCATTTTCCAGCATTCGGGACGCCATTCATCCGCATCCTCAATAAAGAAATCCGTTGAAAAGCACAGATATACAATGCCCGGCTTCATTTTATAGGAACCGTTTTTCAGCTTATCCACGGGTTTATAAAAATCCTTGGTTTTAACAATATCGTTTGTGTTGACTCCTCTTTTGCTGTCTCCCTTATGGATATAGCAATGGAGACAGCCTTCACTGCACCTTCTGCAGCCACGCCACGGATTCCACATTGACATAATGCTACCCTCCTCGGAATCCCAATCGGTTTATCTGTTGGTATTGTAGCATATTCTTTTATATGTGTCAATGGAAATGCAGTTATCAGTCAGAGCTTTTGCATGGGGCAGGATATGGAGAGCAGAGAAAGACTTCTGCTGCCCTCACACCTTATGTCCTGCTCATGCAATGCTATCTTAACAGATCCTCAATGCGGAGGAGACGGTTGTATTTGGCTGTGCGTTCCCCTCGTGAGGGTGCTCCTGTTTTGATAAGTCCTGTGTTCAGTGCCACGGAAAGGTCTGCTATAAAGGTGTCCTCGGTCTCTCCGCTGCGGTGGGATATTATGGAGCGGAAGCTGTTCTGTGAGGCTGTTCTTACGGTGTTAAGCGTTTCTGACAGGGTGCCTATCTGATTCAGCTTTACAAGAACTGCATTTCCCGATGCTGTTGAAATGCCCTTCTGCAGTCTGGCGGGATTCGTCACAAAAAGGTCGTCGCCTACAAGCAGGACCTTGCTGCCCAGCTGCTCGGTGAGCTTTTTCCAGCCGTTCCAGTCCTCCTCCCCTAAGGGATCCTCAATGGAGAAGATGGGGTATTTGCTTACTATACCGCTCCAGTAGCTGATAAGCTCCTCCGTTGTTCGTGCCCGATTCTTTTTCGGCATGATATACTGTCCCGGCTTGTCCTTCACAGCCCACTCCGATGATGCTGCGTCTATGCTTATGAGAAAATCGGAGCCTGCCTTGTAGCCTGCTTTTTCTATTGCTTCAAGGATAAGCTCGATCGCCTGTTCCTCGCTTTCAAGCTGAGGAGCGAAGCCGCCTTCATCTCCTACAGCAGTGCTTAGATTCCTTGCTCTCAGTATCCCTGCAAGGGTGTGGAATACCTCTGCACACATTCGCAGTCCCTCACGGAAGCAGCAGGCACCCTTGGGGAATATCATGAATTCCTGTATATCCAGATTGTTTCCCGCATGTGCTCCTCCGTTGAGGATATTCATCATGGGGACAGGCATTTCCCTTGCGTTCGTTCCTCCCAGAAAGCGGAAAAGGGGAATGCGGTAAAAGTTTGCCGACGCCTGTGCACATGCAAGGCTTACGGCAAGGATGGCATTGGCTCCCAGACGTGACTTGTTTTCCGTACCGTCAAGACTGCACAGGATATTGTCTATATGGAAGGTCGCGGAAGGGTCATGGCCCTTCAGGGCTGAGAATATCTCCGTATCTATGCTGCGGACTGCCTTCTGCACTCCCTTTCCTCCGTAACGCCTGCTGTCTCCGTCACGAAGCTCATGAGCCTCAAAAATGCCTGTGCTGGCTCCGCTGGGAGCTCTGCCCGTGCCTGTAGTTCCGTCGGAAAGCATGACCTGTGCTTCAACAGTGGGATTTCCTCGTGAATCGAGTATCTCCCGTCCTCGGATAAGCTCTATTTTTTTTTCGGATGCTGTGTTCATCTGATATTACCTCCGTTTTCGGTTTATTAGTACGTATATTATTTCCGATAGCTTATGCTGTTATTCTGTGACTATCATAATAAACAAAAAGTTTATCAAAAATATGTGTTCTATGTGCAAATAGACAAAAATCACTTGTAATGGTTAAGAATGTATGTTATAATAAAAACAGAGAAATCATGACGTATTTTTCCGACAGCAGATCACACCCGGAGCCTTTTTCGGGCAGCTCCGTATATGTATCGGGAATCCGGGATGGTGCTGCAGCGGATGTAATACGGCAAATACAGAAAAAGGGAGGCAGGCTAAATGGCAGAGAATGAAAAGAAGATCAACGGGGAAGTTGCTGTTACAGTAAAGTCCGACTACACTGCTGCGTATATCACTATCTATCCTCCGAAGGAAGGCGGCAGGGATATCACATATGATGAGATAATGGATGCTCTTGCACTCAAGGCTGTAAGACATGATCTCAAAACGGAGCTTATCCGCGAGTTGGTGGATAAGAAGCTTTACGACAGGGAAATTATGGTTTCCGGTGCTGTTCTTCCTATAAATGGAACAAACGGTTCTATCAAGTATAATTATGACAAGGAAGTAAGCCTTGCTCCCGTAGAGGATGAGAAGGGCTTCGTTGATTACAAATCCCTGGGCAGGATCAGGAATATCAATGAGGGTGATGTCATCGCTGAGATCACAAAGCCTACCATGGGTACGGACGGTATTGACGTAAGAGGTGTGCCCATCAAGGCTGTTCCGGGACACGAGGCTTCCTACAGCGTAGGCGAGCGTACAAAGCTTTCCGATGACGGACTTAAGATATTAGCTGCAGCTGACGGAAATATATGCTGGAAGGGCGGAGGCTTCTGTGTTGAGACTACGGTAGTCATTAACGGAGACGTTGATGCGTCTGTGGGCAATCTCGATTTTATAGGAGATATCTCCGTTAAGGGCGAGGTGCTGGAGGGCTTCACTATCATATCGGCAAAGAATATCATTATCAAGGGCAATGCAAACGGTGCGACTCTTAAGGCGGGAGGCAATGTCAGCGTAAAGTGCGGCATAATCAATTCCAATGTTACCGCTCACGGCAATATCGAGTGTATGTTTGCCGAGCATTCACGGCTTAAGAGTGACTGCTCCGTTAAGGCACAGAATCTGGTGCTTTGTGATGTTTACTGCGGCGGAGACCTTATTACAAAGGCTCTTAACGGCGGCAAATACACCTGTCTCGGCGCCATCGAAGCAGGCAGCATCGGTACTAAGAACTATGCTCCCACAGAGGTGATCGCAGGTGATAATGCTGTTCTTAACAAGGAGAAGGAGGAGGCTGTCAAGCGGCTCTCCGAGCTTGACGTTATGAACGGCAGACTTAATCAGATACTTGAATTCCTGGCCGCAAAGAAGGCTCAGCTCGGCGCTATCCCCGCAGACAAGGTGGATCTTCTCCGTCAGTCCGCAAGTACGCTGATGGCAAATCAGGAGGAGCAGAAGCGGCTTACCGCAAGGATAGGCGAGATAGATGCCTCACTTTCCCTGAAGCAGAACCGTGAGGTAAAGGTAAAGGGAACTATCTATCCCGGAACTAAGGTCACTATCAATGACAGTGTTATGAAATTTGACATTGAGACTGTAAGAGTCAGCGTGCATCTTGACGAGAACGGAAATATTACAACGGGTCCGCTATAATGAGGTGATGATATGGATGCTGTAAAGGAAAATCCGGTTGTAAAGAAAATGACTGAGGATATTATAAGGATATGCGATCCCTTTCTCATATTCTATGTCTCCGGCAAGACCAACAAAAAGGGTGAGCTTACAGGCTTCAAGCTTTGTGTTGTAACGGATGACAGCTACACCCCGGAATCTTTGGAAACAAAGCTTCTGTTGGAAACAGAGTGCGAGATCCCCTGTGATTTTATCGTATATAATGCGTCTGACTGGAATGATTATGCTGAGGACGACTGTTCCTTTGCTTATCGTGTGGATAACGGCGGGGTGCTTTTATATGGCAAGAAGCAGTAATAAAAAGGGTGACAGCAAACGGTATTACGACTGGGTATATCATGCGGTGCTGGACAGGATGGCTGCGGAGCGTCTCTGCGATGACCCGAAGCTTTATTATACTGCGGCGTTTCATTGTCAGCAGTGTATAGAGAAGGCATTGAAGGGCTTCCTCCTTTTCAAGTGCAGGCGGTTATTCGACGGGCACAATCTTACATGGCTCTGCAAGCAGGCTGCTATGATGGATGAGAGTTTCGTTCAGTGGATAGATAAAAGTGTTATCCTGAACAGGTATTATATCGAAACAAGGTACCCTGCCGATATACCTCTCAATATTTCCGATGATACCATGGTGTCATTGATGTCCATAAGCGGGGATATGCTGGATTTCATCTGTGAAGCTATCAAATTTGATTTCAAAAGCTATCATAAGCACAAGTAAAGGATATATATATTATGATAATAGATTTTCATGTTCATGCCTTTGCAGATGCATTGGCATCGAGAGCTATGGAAAAGCTTATTGCCTGCATAGCGGATTCGGGTCTGCCCTATCCCGCAGTGAGCTATTCCGACGGCACTGTAAAGGGAGCGTTGGATATGCTTTCGAGAAACGGAATCGACAAGGCGGTGCTGCTTCCTGTGGCTACAAAGCCCTCTCAGTTTGACACGGTCAATGAGTGGTCACGGGCTGAGGCTGAGAAGGACAGCAGGTTAATTCCCTTCGGAGCGGTCCACCCGGATGACGAGAATATCCACGCTCATCTGGAGGAGCTTGTACAAAGGGGATACAAGGGCATTAAGCTCCATCCCGATTATCAGGGCTTCTATGCCGATGAGGAACGGATGATGCCTATCTACCGCAGATGTGCCGAGCTGGGACTTATTATCGTGTTCCACACGGGTACGGATGCCATGTCTCCCCATGAGATCCACGCTACTCCTCAGATGATGGCGAGGGTATTTGACAAGGTGGACGGTCTTACCGCGGTGCTTGCTCATATGGGCGGTCTTGACTGCCATGATGATGCTGTTAGGCTCCTTGCAGGAGGTCCTGCGTATTTCGATACCGCATATATGAACGGTATGTCCCCCGAACGGTTCACGGAGCTTGTAAGGGCATACGGGGCAGACAGAGTCCTCTTCGCTTCGGACTGTCCGTGGAACGATTCTGCCGATGATCTGGCTCTGGTAAGAGGGTCATTCCTTTCAGGCGATGAAAAGGAAAGGATACTTGGTCTTAATGCGGCAGGACTGCTGGGTATACAGGCAGACTGATTATTTACAAATTAAATATTATTATAAGCAAAAGTGTTACGATAACGTTTTTGATTATGTCTCAGATGACTCATTTTTGATGTGATTTGTGCAAAATGTGTTGAATTTGGTCAATTGGTAACAATAATTAGTTACAATTTGGTTAAATTAACATATTGCTAATTTTTTGCTAAAATGATATAATATTAGAAGTATCTGAATTATGCTCGTGACTTTGTGAAGGCAGACGCAGGGTGCGGGTGTTCAGGGTTTATTTTTCGGAGGTGTAGAATATAAATGAAGACTTTTATCTATACGGCAACCGACGTTCAGGGCAATACTGTCAAGAACCAGAAGATGAATGCCGAAGATGTAAACGACTTCCTCGAGAAAATCCATGAAAAAGGTCTGTTCTGTTCCGAGTATAAGGAGGCAAGGGCAGGTAAACAGAATATGCACAAGTTTACCACCAAGGAACTGGCTTACGACTGCCGTCAGTTATCCGCCATGCTTACTTCGGGTCTTACTCTTGTAAAGAGTCTGGACATCATGCAGAAGGAGCAGGAAAAGGAGGGTCCCCGTCAGATCTATCGTGAGATCTACGAGTCCGTTCAGAAGGGTTCATCCTTCTCAGACGCTCTGAAGGCACAGCACGGTGCATTTCCTAACTTCTACGTATCAATGGTACAGGCGGGTGAATCCTCCGGTAACCTGGATATGGTTATGAAGAAAATGGAAGAGCAGTACGCAAACGATGCAAAGCTCACTAATAAGATCAAGAGCTCAATGATGTATCCTATCATCCTTGCTATTCTCTGCGTTGCTGTCGTTATCGCACTTTTTACCTTCATCATGCCTACTTTCAAGGATCTGCTCACAGAAGAGGATATGAAGGGCCTTACCGGTGCTCTGTTCGCATTCTCGGATAACCTTAAGGCATATTGGTATATATACATAATGGTCGTATGCGGCCTTGTATTCGCTATCAAGTACAGCCTCAAGATCCCCGATGTAAGAATGAAGTATGATGAGCTTATCATCAAGATGCCCGCTGTCGGTCCTCTGGTTGTCAAGATTTATACAGCTCGCTTCGGAAGCACACTCGCTTCACTTTATTCCTCAGGTATCCCCATGGTTGAATGTCTTGCAAAGTCCTCCAACATCCTCAATAACCTCTACATCTCCAAGAAGTTTGAGACTGTTATTGACGAAGTTAAGCAGGGCGAGGCACTCTCGGTTTCCATCCAGAGAACACAGATATTCGAGTCAATGTTCTGCTCCATCATCTTCGTAGGTGAGGAGTCGGGTGCTCTCGATACCATCCTTGCTAAGTCTGCTGCCTTCTATCAGGAAGAAGCCGATGAAGCTGTTACACGTCTTGTAGGTCTCATTGAGCCTGTCATGATCATTATCATGGGTGTTGCAATCGGTACTGTTATCGCAGGTATCCTCCCCGCTATCTACAACTCCATGGGCAACATTTCCTAAGAGGAACAAAAAAGTATAACCGCAGGATATCCTGCTCAATTAAAAATATAAAGAAATTTGTGAGGTGACGAGAATGCTTTCATTTGATATTACAGACAGACACGTCCGCATCATCCGCGGAACCGAGGCACGAAACAGAATCAGAGTTTCTTCTGCTTCAACAATCGACCTCGATGAAGGTCTGATCGTAAACGGTCATATAAAAGATATTCCCAAAATGGCAACCATGATCAACGATGAGCTCAAGGCGAGAAACATGGCAGACAAGGAGGCAGTTGTTACTATCTCCTCCAACCTTGTTATCTTCAAGGAGCTTCGTATCCCTAAGGCTAAGACAAATTCCCAGATGCTTACAATGGTAACAAACCAGATGCAGCATACAATGGGTATCGCAGAGGACTACTCCATTTCCTACTCCGTTGCCGGTGAGGTTGAGGAGGAGGGCGTTCAGGCTCTTAAGATCCTTGCAACAGCTTGTCCCTTCGAAGTCGTTGACAGCTTCAGAAAGGTATTCCAGATGCTCAGCATCTCACTTAAGTCTGTAGTTGTTTCCTGTAACGCTATTTCCAGACTTATCCTCAGCGATAAGAAGGTAACTTCCAAGATGCCTATGCTGGTAGTACAGGTTGACCCCAACTTCGTAAGCCTTAACCTCTATGAGGACAATCAGCTTTCATTCGCACGTTTTGCATCTATCGACGCTGTGGACTATGACAACTCCGAGGACTACGTTTTCGAGGCTGTACACGAGAACATTCACAGAATGCTCCAGTTCCACAAGCAGAGAAATCCCGAGAATCCTATTCAGAACGTTGTATTCTACGGTGATACCTCCGAGTACATCAGACTTACAAACACTCTGGAAAATATGGACGTTTCCACAAGCCTTCTCGGTGTTCCCAACAACATCGCAGGCTATGAGAACATCGAGTTCCAGTCCTATGCGAATGCCATCGGTGCTATGTTCAGATCCAACAAGGAGAATGAGCGTATCAACCTTCTGGAAACTGACGCATCCGCAGGTAAGACAAATGCAGGTGCATCCTTCCTTGCTGCTGTAGGTGCAGCATTCGGTATCTCGGCTGTAGTTGTTGCTGCAGTATGGTTCGGTATGAATGTTATGATCAACGGCAACCAGGCAGAGGTAGCAAAGATCGATGAGTGGATCAACAGTGAAGAAACTCAGACGCTTCTTACAAAGGTTGATGATACTCAGGCTAAGATCGACAAGGTAAATGCATTCAAGGCTACTCTCCAGCTTGCTAAGGATAACTTCGATACTAAGGTTGACTTCAATGAGGAGCTCCTTATGGAGATCGCTACCATCGTTTCCGAGAACGGTGCAGAGCTTGACGAATTCACCTTCGGCTCCGGTGAGATCACTATCAAGTGCATCACAGAAGATGTCCTTGCTGCTGATAAGGTTGCAAGAGCTGTGGATGAGGTTATGCTCAAGGACGACCAGAAGAAGTTTGAAAACCTTATTTACACAGGTTTTAAGCGTAATGACAATCAGCAGGATGAAGCTTCCGATGTAACCGAATATGAATTTGAAATGACCTTCATGGTTCATCCCAATGAGATAGAGGCTCCTGAGGAAGAAACTGCAGAAACAGCGGAAGGCGGTGAAGAATAATGAGCATGAAGCTTTCATACAGAGATAAGGTAATTATCATTATTGCTACTGTACTCGTAGTGCTTATTGCAGGATTCTTCGCTTTCCTTAAGCCTCAGTACGGCAACCTCCAGACATCTAAGGCTCAGCTCACTGCAAAGCAGAGCGAGCAGGCAACTATTCAGGCAAAGATCGATACACTTACTTCACTTGAAGAAACACTCAAGACAATCATTAAGGACGTTGAGGAGCTTCAGAAGGACTTCGTAAGTGAAAAGGAATACGGCACAACATATGCTGTAGGCGAATACCTTACAGAGCTTCTGGCAGAGACAGATCTCACTGTAGTAAGCACTACATACACAACAATGAGTTCTGTTCCTCTTTCTGCTTACTATTACGAGCTTGAACCTGTAGCTTACCAGCTCAAGATGGATTCCGACATCAACAATGAGCTTCCTCCCGAGGTCGGATATGTGTTCAACAATACATATCCCTCAGCTCCCCAGGATGTTATGGTCTGCGGAACAACAGTCACCATTGCTTATGAGTGCTCTCCCGATATTACGGAAGTGCTCAAGGCTCTCAACATCATCTCCGAGCATGATAAGACAATCTACCTCACTACCGCTTCCAGCAAGATCGAATACAGCGAAGAAGACGGCGGCGGAGAAGCTAAGGGCGAGGGCGAGCTTGTCATTGAGGTTTACGAGATCTATCCTATGGATGTTGATTCCGTAAAGTAATCTGAACTATAATGCATTACACCCGAAAAAACAGAATTTGCTTTTTCGGGTTGGAATGCTTTATGGAAAACACTACAATGTTAAGGTCAGGTAGATTATTTGTTAAATTATAATGAAAGGCGGTTAATTATGGCAAAGCTAAGTCGAAAGCCAAAGGCTGTAAAGGGTGCAGTGCTGATAATGGTACTTACCGTACTTGCAGTAATGCTCATTATGCTTGCAGGTGCGATCTCCATCGCTGCAAATGCGAGCAAGTCAGCCCTGGTTAAACATTCACAGACCCAGTCCTACTATTTTGCTAAGTCCTCGGTGGATATGATCCTTGATACTCTTCTGACGGACAACGGAAACGTTGAAGGAAGTAACGGCACAAGTCATGACCTTTCCCTCGGCGGCAAATCTCAGGGTCTTGTGCTTCAGGAAGCCATGATCGGTGAACTGGATTTCTCAGACCCTAGCAACATGACATATGACATTACAAAATCGCTTACTCCTTCATATATCCATGACAACACAGGTTCAATGATCCCCAACCCCGCTGTCAGAAACAAGAATAACTTAATTGAATTTGAAGTAACAGGAGATTCTCTTAAATCTCTTGGTATGGACGATGATACAGCTTACGCAAAGGTTACAATGGAGCTTATCTACTGCGTATATGCAGGTATTGACGGCTCAGGAAACCCAGCGGACTTTGAAAAGAAGAATTCTGATTCAACTGCTGTCAAGGGCAAGTCCACAGGTAAGATCCAGCTTGACCCTGAAGCAGCCGATACAGACTTTATCAGAGGCATGAATGTTAAGCTTACGGTTGAAGCTTACTCAGGCGACACAAGCGGCGAGCAGCCTACCTATGTATCCGTATTTATCGGTCCCGAGTATCAGGTTCCCGATATCAACGGTAAGGGTGCAAGCTCACCCGGAAGCGTAAACAACAATGCTAACGGAAGTATCTTCGGCGGTATCACAACAGGCGGCGACTATTTCTGGAACAACGTTGGTGATATCTACGACAGCGTTTTCATTAACGGTGAGTTAAGAGTTGAATCCCAGAAGAACTACTATCTCGGTCAGTCTCAGTCTATTGTTGTAAACGGAAAGCTTACAGCAGCCAATAATCAGACCTTTATGGGTGTTGATTTGGAGCAGGTAGGTGACGAGGACAGAGACCATCCCTTCATTTTTGTAAACGGAGAGGTTACCGGAAGCGGATGTACACTTATTTTCGGCAGCAAGAGTCAGACCTATAGAAATATAGATCTTATCTGCCGCAGCCTTACTCTCACAGGTCAGGGCGTGTATGTAGCAGGCGATACATATATCGCTGATAAGCTTGACACAAGCCAGCAGAACAACCCCATAAGCAACGGCACTGTTTTCGACGGAGATCTCTATATAGCTGACCGTACAGGTGCATCTCATATCTTCTTCAGCAATGCCGATACAGTAAAGCCTAATTTCAACAATGCAATTACCAACAGCGGTATAGATTTTTCACAGCTGGGCTTATCCGGCAACGGAAACCTCTTTAATGGTCTTAACAACATGAGAGATGCATCAGGACTTCTTACATGTCTTAATAGGCTCTGCTCGGGAGATATCTATTTCCTGTTTGATATGGTAAATGATGATACAAATCTTAGTGCATCAGACAGACCCACTAAGGAAGGTAAATTCAACTGGAGCCCCAACTGGGATCCCACTACACCCGGTGACTATACCATCGGATGCCGTGATCTTGGACTGATCTACTATACTATAATGCTTTATCAGGATTTCTGTATGAGAGAGCCTACAGCAATATACGATACCACATACGATCAGATCCTGGCTAAGCTTCACCCTATTTCCAGCAAGGAGCATGTATGGCTTGCCCCCGATGATTATACTAAGGCATCAACACCTGCTCATACATTAACTAACAATGTTAACAATGCACTTACCGATCCCGCTGAATACTCATTAGGTATGTATGCTCTGAATACCTATTTTTCAGGCTGGAATCAGGAGGGTTATTATGAGCCCTACATCGTAGAAGGCATGAAGTACATGATCCAGGTAGATGATATCATCAGTGCGGATTATGTATTTGAAAATGTTATGGATTCCATCACAATGACTCCCGATACATGGAACTTCAGCTACGGTATTGTTGATAAGCCGCCTCTTTCCTACAAGATAGAGGTTGAGGATGAGCCTGAATTCAAGATCAATGTTACACTTCCTAAGGGTAACGCATCCAAGAGGCTTGATACTTCTGATTCTGAGGTAATGGCAGGCTATAATCCTTCCGAACCTGATGACGTTCCCAGCAGATACGGTATGAACCGAACTATTATCAAGGTCACAACCCTTATGAACGAGTTCAGAGACAACATTCTCATTAATAACGGAAAGTTTGTTCCCGAGAACCCAAATGTTGGAAAGAACTACTTCCTCAGATATGTATGGGAGGTTCCGGACGGAACCACAGGTCACTTCAAGACTGAGGATGCAAAGTTCACCATATACGATCGTACAAAGAACGACTTAGCCTCTGAGTACTGGTATGACTATCTTGAAAACATCGCTCTTGATATGGCAAAGCTTCATAATCAGCACTTTGCGGACAGCTCTGTAAAGCTTAACGGTGAACAGTATTTCAATGCATTATTTGAACTGTTTAACGGAGTAAAGGGTATAGATAATGTAAACGGAAAGAAGGGCTCTGTAGCCGGTCAGCCAATTGACCACTACTATTCGCCCGGAACTCCTATTAACGACGGCACACCCGGAGCTGAGCACAAGCCGTGGGATAAGCAGGTAACCGACCTGAACGGTAACAGCAGATACCTTGGTCTTTCAGGATATGATAAGATCACCTGGGATGACAACATCAAAAATATCGACTTTGTTTCATCAGTAGACAGAGTAATGGCTAATGTACCCGGCATTACCTTCAGCAAGGCAGGAGATCTCTCATCCTTTGGCACCGGTGTTACTATTTACGATTCCTCACAGTTCAGAGAAGGAAATGTTACATACATCGATCCTTCAGCAACTCCTGTAATCTATTTGCAGCCGGGCAGCTATGCAGGTAATCTGGTCAAGACCGGTACAGGTGAGCTTACTATCCTTATGGACGGTGACTACTACTTGAACAAGTTCTATATCATGGATGAGGACTTCTATACAAATGTTCAGCAGGTAAGCGGAAGTAAGGATCACACAGGCTACGAACAAGCGGGAACTAAAGAAACCGGCGGTTATCTGGCTAATTATCACGATGTCCAGTATCCGAACATCAAGATATATCTTGGCGATAAGCTTTCCTCTGCATATGTCGGCGGTTCAGCAAGATCCACATTGATCAACACACAGAACGGCGGCGTACTTGAAGGCTACTACTATGGTCCTTATGCATCCATGAATCTTCAGGTAGGTCACTCCAACAGTTCAAATTTCCGCTATCACACAAGTCGTACAGATTCCAACCTTCACAAAGATTATAATATCAGTATGGATGTTGTTGGAAGCTTGTTCATCGGTGATCTTTCTGTCAGAAACAACCTTAATATTATCTACGTAGAACCTGATAAGACCAGAGGCTACGAGGATGGTAAGGCATTCATCCCATGGACAGTATCCTCCCTTGGCTATGGAAGAGGGTGAGCAGCATGACTAAAACTAAAATGACAAAGGGATTTACGCTGGTTGAGGTTATCGTTGCCCTTGCGATCCTCGGAGTTCTTTCGGTATCGCTGGCTACGATGGCTGCATCCCTTAAATCCTACACAATAACCAATAACCAGCTCTTTGACCGTGATAATGAGCAGCAGCAGTATGTTGAGAACGGGATCAAATCAGACGGCTCCAACTCTGCAGTTTATGTATCGGTGGACAGAGACCTGGCAACAAAAAATGACACATACAGAACACAGTATGCAGACTCCAGATTCGACAGTTCTCAGGACATATTCTTCGATATGCAGGCTACAGGCGGCAATACTGCCGCTCTGAACGGCACTGCGAATATCTACGAGCACTGCGTTGTATACCATGTATACGACATTGAGGACGGTCACGTAAATACTGCCGACAATGATTCCCTTAAGCTGGATTATTACTATTTCAGTGCAGATGCGGAAGCGTATGAGTAAGGGGGCAGCATGATGAAAAAGATCAAGGCATTTACCCTGATTGAGCTTATTGTCGTAATGGCAATTATGAGCGGTCTCATGCTTGCGATCATGAAGATCTTTGATCCCGTTAACGCACTTTACGCTGATACGAAGGTCATTTCGCATCAGCGTGAAGTTGAAAGCGGTATTGCTCAGTATATCTGCGAGAATGTCAGAAATGCAAGCAGCATAGGTGTTTATCAGGGAAGCAGCTATACAGCACAGTCTGCTGTAAACGCTTTCCTGGCAAATAACCCTACCGATTATAAGGGCAAACCTATTGACGCAAAGCAGATCGATGTGATCGGCATCATTTACGACAAGGATTTCGCTTATCAAGGTAACACCTACAAGGGTCGTGTGATCAGAAAGCGTCAGGATGCAACATATACATTCAATGAGAGCGTTTTCAACAGCGACGGTTCAACTGATTTCTATGTAGCCATGGGCGATGCTTATTACGGCACAGCCGATTACTATGTACAGATCACAGATTTCTCAGCAGCAGGTATGAGTATCCAGGTTGACAGCGATTACTTCTATGGCAACAACCGCGACAGATACCTTACTAAGACTGACAGCGGCTCAATAACAACTAATCTTTCAAAAAGATCTCTTAAGTTCGAGAATCCCAACATCAAGGTAAACGGTTCAACAGGTTCAGATAAAGCAAACTTTACTTACATCATTGATGACAGCGGTTTCGACGATGAGGTCGGCTCAAGAACAAAGCAGCAGAACACTTATATAGTGTTCTTTAAGGATCAGTTCTATACGTAACTTACTCTGTCAGGCAATAAAAAATCCCGTGCCGTTCTGCACGGCACGGGGATTTTTTACTGTTCATCCCTTGGGGAACAGCCCAAGGTAAAGATCAATAAGATAACCGTTTATGAATGCCGCAATGGCAAGTCCGATTATCAGAAATGGTCCGAAAGCAAATACATTGGAATCCTCTTTCTCCGGATCCGATCTGGATTTCAGGATGATTCCGTAGATCGCTCCAAGAAAAACTGCGATAACTCCGGCAGTTATGGTTGGTTTAAGTCCAAGCATAAGTCCTCCGGCAGCCATGAGTATAACATCTCCCATTCCGAAGCCGTACACAGGGCCTTCTTCCTTGATCGCATTTTCAAGCTCGTTTTTGCGGGCTGCAAGCTTCTTATATCTCGGGTCGGACTCGGAAATGGTGCTCAGATTCTTTTTTACACCTCTTAATTCCTTACGCTCCTCGCTTACAAAAAGATTGTAGAAAAGGGGAGTAAGTACAAATCCGAATACCAGAAGAACAAGACTTACGGAAAGCATTCCGTAGATCCCATCACGAAGATCCGTTTCAGGCAAACGAAGAAGTGCTCTTCCGTTTGACTGCTTTATCATAGCCATTATTTGTGTGGCAAGTGCGATTATTCCCGTGTAAACAAGGACGGAAACGCACATTTCACGGTTGTCGATATCCTGGAAGCAGAGAACGATCAATCCGCAGATGAATAAACTCAGCATCACAGGATAAAGACCATACTCAATAACGTCGTATCTCATGAAAACTCCTACAAACAGAAGTCCTGTCATGGATTCGATTATCATGTATCTGGGGGTTATCCTTGCTCCGCAGGCTCTGCACTTTCCCTTGAGTATCAGCCAGGAAAGCACCGGTATAAGATCATAACGCTTGATCTCCGTTCCGCAGGTCATACAGTGGGAGTTACGCTTGACAAGGGATTCACCAAGGGGAAGTCTGTAGATGCATACATTCAGAAAGCTTCCGATTGTGATACCGAAAAGGAATACGATAACCATCATGGTCACATTATAAATGAGCTCGATGGTCTCAACACTGAGATTCGCCATTTTATCAGTCTCCTTTGATTATGAAAATTCAGCCTTTTTACGGGCTATGATATATATTAGCATATAATTCAGCTTTTTTCAAGGGATTTGCCCATAATTTGCAAAACTTGACGGCTTTATGCCGTTCAGACATAAAGCTTCCGTTCAGCTATCCGCAGTATGCGGAACGGAAGCATATCCGATGACGATCTCCATAAGCTTCGGCAGTTCGGATATATAATTTCCAGGTCTGCGGAGAAGGAGCTATGCAAAATGAAAAATACACCTATCGGTCAGTACATGGTCAATGAGGGAATCATTACCGAAGAGCAGCTGCAGACAGCCCTTGACGCCAAGAAAAATGACAATACCCCCGGTAAATTTTTCGGTGATTATGTTGTTGAGCTTGGCTATGTTACCGACGTTCAGTTCGGACAGGTCCTGGCACGTAAGAACAACCTTACTTTCATTGACCTGGATGATCCCGAGACCCCAATCGATGTTGAAGCCGTAAAGAAGATACCTGAGGCACTTGCAAGAAAGCATACGATCATTGCCATCAAGGTCACAGGTAAGCGTCTTACAGTTGCATCCTACGACCCTGTTAACTTCTATATTTTCGAGGATATCAAGGTTACAACGGGTATGGACGTTGTTCCCGTTCTCGCAACTAAGGCAGCTATCACCAAGGCTATCGGAAAGATATACTCCAACGCTAACGTTTCAAACGTTATCGACTCCGTTGAGAATCAGTTCCAGAATGATACCGGCCTTTCAGATGCGGAACTTGAAGCTGCTGAGCGTATTGATAATGCTCCTATCGTTAAGCTCTGTACAACTATCGTCGAAAACTCCTTCCGTGCAGGTGCGACGGATATTCATATCGAGCCCTTCAAGACCTATACACGTATCCGTATCCGTGTTAACGGCGACCTTGTTGAGCTTATGAACGTTTCAAACGTTGTACATAACTCGCTTATCACACGTATCAAGATCATTTCCGGCATGAACATCGCCGAGAAGCGTGTTCCTCAGGACGGACGTTTCACTCAGGTAGTTGACGGAACCACTCTTGATGTCCGTGTATCTAACCTTCCTACTGTAAACGGCGAAAAGTGCGTTATCCGTATCCTGGCAACAGGTGATGTTGGTGTAAGAAAGATCACCGATCTTGGTATGACTGACTATAACTATCAGAGATTTGCAAGAGCTATCAAGGTTCCTCAGGGCGTGCTCCTGGTTACAGGACCTACAGGTTCAGGTAAAACAACTACACTTTATGCCGCTCTCGGTGAGCTTGCTAAGCCAAACGTTAACGTTATTACCGTAGAGGACCCTGTCGAAAAGAATATCGAAGGTATCAACCAGTGTCAGGTTAATACCAAGGCAGGTATGACATTCGCCGCTGCCCTCCGTTCTATCCTCCGTCAGGACCCGGATATCGTAATGGTCGGAGAAATGCGTGACCAGGAAACAGCCGAGATCGCTATCCGTGCTGCTATCACCGGTCATATGGTGCTTTCCACACTTCATACAAACGATGCTGCTTCCACAGTAACCCGTCTGGTAGATATGGGCGTTGCTCCCTACATGGTTGCAACTTCACTTATCGGTATCGTTGCACAGAGACTTTGTAAAAAGGTCTGCCCCGAGTGTAAAACTCCCCGTGTTTCCAATGAGGAAGAGAACGAGCTTATGGGTATCGCCGAGTCCATCACCATCTATGACGCATGCGGATGCCCCAAGTGCAATAACACAGGCTATACAGGCCGTACCGCTATCCATGAGATCCTTCTCTGTACACCTAACATGGCTCAGCTCATCGCTGCTGACGGTAAGGTTGACCAGATCAGTGCACTTGCCCGTTCCGAGGGCTGCAAGCTTCTTCGTGATAACGTATCCGAGCTTGTTCAGGAGGGTACAACTACTATTGATGAGCTTGTAAAGCTCACATTCGCTATCTGATTTATTCATATTACAGTATCATAGATTCAGACAAAGTATATTGCAGCTATGCTGTTACAATATTATCAAATGGAGGTAAAACAAATGGATATTGATATCGAAAAAAGATCGGACAGAGTGGTTATCAATATTGATAAGATTCTGGACGAGGCTCGTGTACTGGGATGCTCTGACGTGCATTTCACTACCAAAATATCCCCCATTGTAAGACTTCACGGCTCACTCCGTAAGCTCAGCTCTTATCCCGAGATGACTGACGGTGCTATTATGAAGCTTGTTGAGCAGATGACAGGCGGAAGAAACATCGAAAATATCAAGAATAGGATCGATACAGACTTCTCCTACGTAACACGAAGAGGTTACCGTCACAGAGTTAACGTATATCATCAGAGAGGTGACACAGCCATCGCTATCCGTCTCCTGAGAAATGATATCCCTACTCTTGAAGATCTTGACCTGCCCCCCGTTCTCGGTGATTTCGCAATGCGTCCCAGAGGACTTATCCTCGTAACAGGACCTACAGGTTCCGGTAAGTCAACAACTCTGGCTGCTATGATCGACTTTGTAAACATCAACAGATCAGCTCACGTTATCACAGTTGAGGACCCTATCGAGTATATTCACGAGCATAAGAGATGTATGATAAACCAGAGAGAGGTCGGAGACGACGTTGAGTCCTTCGCACTTTCACTCCGTGCCGCACTCCGTGAAGACCCCGATGTTATCCTCGTAGGAGAAATGCGTGACTACGAAACAATCAACGCTGCCGTAACTGCCGCTGAAACAGGTCACCTTGTTATGAGTACACTTCATACAACCTGTGCAGCCGATACTATCAACCGTATCATCGACGTATTCCCCGCTCACCAGCAGGGTCAGATCCGTACACAGCTTGCAACTGTTCTCGTAGGTATCTGTGCTCAGACGCTTATTCCCCGTGCTGACGGCAAGGGACGAGTTGCTGCTCTTGAGATCCTTAATGCAACCGACTCCATCAAGGCTATGATACGTGATAACAAGGTCCACCTTATCCAGACTGCTATCCAGACCGGACGCAAGGACGGAATGGTATGTCTCGATCAGGAGCTTGCACGTATGACTAAGGAAGGCATCATCACTGAGCTTCATGCCCGTGAAAAGAGCCTTGACATCGCAGAGTTCGAGCGTTATCTCAAGGCACTGTAATTATTACAGCTTGTTTACAGAAATTATTCGTTATCTTTGGTGCGTCGGGACACGATTTTTACATATTTTTTACACATCCTTGAAAATGTGTAATAATTATTGTGCATGATGCACTAAAGATTAACGTTTATCGCTGATTTTGTTGAATTTAATGTATTTATGTAATTTTTCGGGTTTTAAGTTGCAATATGTGAATAAAAAATATAATGTGTAATAATTAAATATTTACATGTCATGTTATGATAATGAAAAAACACTTTACAAAATATTTGAAATCGGAAAAATTGCAAAAATTAGTGATTGACAGATTGCGGCAACTAAAGTTTTTGGTGAAAACGACGGAAAGAGTTGGCAAAAAAATGCCGTATATGAAAAGATAACCAAATTCACAAAATTAGAGAAAAAAATATCTAAAAAGTATTGACTTTTAGATTTGAATGTACTATAATGATATCAAGGTCAGAGGATAAAACAAATATCCTTAAAGCCAAGATACATTGGTACTAAACTTCTATACTATTACAGGAGGGAGTCCAATGAGCAGTAAAGCTTCTAAAGGAAGCAGAAGAGTACTGAAAGCGTTTACCCTTCTTGAGCTTGTAATTGTAATTGCTATAATCGGCATTCTTGCCGGAATCGCAGTTCCGAACTTCATAACGTTCAGAAGAACGGCTAAGATCGATGCGGCAAATGCAAATGCTCAGGAGGTTTTCAATGCGGCACAGAATTATCTGGTTAGCCTTGAAGTAAACGGCAGAGATGCATCTAAGTACTTCGGCAAGGATGGCTCAACTAAGCTCGGCTATATCTTCGTAGATTACGGGTTAGGCAAGCAGAGATCAAGCGTACCTGCCGATGAAGAAGGAGATACTGTTAAGACCAGTGATATCCTCGCATGTGCTACAGGTGCTGTACCGGCAAACGTTAAGGATGCCTGCGACGGAATCACAGCAAATCTTTCAAGTGAGGTTGAAGGCAGCTGGCTCGTAGCAGTTTATCCCGATACATATACGGTAAAGTATGTTGTGTTCTCCAATGAACCTTGCAAGTCTTCAGGTTCCGGCTGTATGTACAATGTTGATGCAGTTGAGGCAGTGGGTATGCCGGACACAGGAACACTGTATACCGGAAAATACGGATATGCTACTGCAGGAACTCAGGAGTATGAGCTTAAAACAAATCCTGATAATGCATTCACAGGTCAGTACCCAATCCCATAATTATGTATAACTGAAAGCAAAAGGCTTTCTGCTTATAAAAAACAAAAAACATATTTAAGAAGGAGGAATTTCCAATGAGAAATTCAAAGATGAAGGGCTTCACACTTATCGAGCTCATCGTTGTTATCGCAATCATCGGCGTACTCGCAGCTATCCTCGTACCTTCCATGATCGGCTACGTTAAGGATTCCAAGTACTCCACAGCTAACTCCAATGCTAAGCTTTGCTACACATCCGCTGCTAACTGGTTCACAAAGTGCGATGCTAACGGCAAGTCCTGCACAATCGCTGAGAACACTTGGGTAGACGTTGATAACGCTACTCTCGGTTCAACAGTAAGCATTGATGATGTTGACTTCGATGGTACAAACCAGGCTGACCTTCAGGATTGCCTCACAGCTCTCATGGGTGGTGCCGGAACAAAGTCCGGTTCTACATCTGTAAACATCGGCAAGTCCAATGGTCCTAAGTACACAAACTGGACATCTGCTTCTACAGGTAGTACTGCTGTTATCATCGGTACATATCCCGTTGAGAACTCTGCTGCTAAGGATGCTTCCGCATCTATCGGCTGGCACGGCACAAGAACCTAATCTTATTTAAGATTACGATTCTAAAGCTTAAATGATCAGCTCCCTATCGGATTTCCGATAGGGAGCTTTTTTCGTTGAATAAGGCTTTTGGCTTGACTATTTAATAAAGATATGGTAAATTAGTATTAGAGTTTCATTGCAGGATAATGCTGAGGAGTGCTAAAATGAAAAAGGGACAGAGCATGAGGAAACGAATTTTTGATATTATTCAGATAGGCAGCAAGGGAGACTTCCCCAGCGTCGCTTTTGATATGTTTATTGTGACTGTTATAATCCTGAATATTCTTGTTATGTTCCTGGAGACATATGCTGAGCTTGCTCCCTTATATCATGCTTTCAAAATAATCGAGGCGGTCACGGTAGGTGTTTTCTGCATTGAGTACGCACTACGCATCTGGACGGCGGATTTTTTATATCCGGATGAGAAAAAGGGCAGGGCAAGGCTGAAATTCCTCGTTTCTTTTGACGGGATAATTGACCTTCTTACAATACTTCCCTTCTTTTTCCTGTCCGGCTTCATCGTGTTCAGAATGCTTAGAGTCGTGCGTATTTTTCATCTGTTCCGTATAAATGCCCAGTATGATTCCTTTCATATCATTACAACAGTTCTTAAAGAAAAGAAAAATCAGATCATATCATCTGTGTTCATAATAATCATACTGATGCTTGCATCCTCTCTTGGCATCTACCATGCGGAGCATGACGCACAGCCCGATGTATTCAGAAATGCTTTTTCGGGGATATGGTGGAGCATGGCAACGCTGCTCACCGTCGGATATGGTGATATATACCCGGTTACGGTAATCGGCAGACTTATGGGAATATGTATTGCTTTTCTTGGTGTGGGTGTTGTTGCCATACCTACAGGTATTATCAGTGCCGGCTTTGTGGAGCAGTATACAGCAAAACAGCATTCCGACAAGAAATTCCGTGATATCAAGAATATAGGCGAGATATTAATAGATGGAGCGTCCGAGCTTCTCGGTCTGTGCGTTGGTGATGTGCAGAAGAATTACAGTATGAGAATAATGATGGTCATTCGTGGGGAGCTTACTGTACTGCCGTCGGAGAATCTTGCCTTGCAGGAGAATGATATAATAATTGTGGATTCGGAGCGTCTTGTTGAATAAAAGAAAAAACGGTATTACGCATACCGTTTTCAGTCTGTCGAAAAACTCGCTTAGTGAAACAACTCCTCAAAAGTAGGCGGAGTTAAAGTTTCGCTGGGTCCTTTTCAAAGGCTTGCGGGTTTCCAAAGGGCAGGACCCTTTGGTTGCCGTCCGCAGACGGCGAAATCCCCTTTCCTTCAAAAAACGGAGAGAGGGGTGAGAAATGCGACAGCATTTCGAGGGTAGGCGTACAAGACCGCCTCCCCTTCTTTCCTTTTCCTCAACATTTCCCTTCAAAACGTTCCGGTGGAACGTTTTGAAAGAAGCAAACTTTGTCCGGGATTCATGCACAATTACCGATTTCCGATTCTTTTTCAACAGATTGAAAACGGTATTACGCATACCGTTTTTTGATATTTCTGAAACTATATCATAACCTGTCAATCACAGCCTGTGCAGCGATATATATTGTGTGCTCATCGGCGTTGATAAGTCTGCCGTTTTCCAGAACGGGCTTTCCGTCAATGATCACTGTATCAACTTCGCTGCCGTTTGCAGAGTATACAAGTGCTGCTGCAAGGTCATTTCTGGGATAGAACTGTGGCTTTTCGATATCTAGGATAGCGATATCCGCAATATATCCCTCCTTGATAAGTCCAAGATCTGCGATTCCAAGAGCCTTTGCTCCGTTAACGGTTGCCATTTTCAGCACTTCTCTTGCGGAAACGTCTGTGGGAATACCTGTCATGCCCTTGTGGATAAGTGCGGCGGTATTCATGTCCGAGAACATATTGTTTGTATTGTTGGATGCCTGTGAATCCGTTCCCATGCAGACATTTACTCCCGCCTCAATAAGCTTAGGTATGGGTGCAAAGCCGTTTGCAAGCTTAAGATTGCTCTTGGGATTATGGATAACACTGACGTTTTTCTCCGCAAGTATCTCAATATCATGGTCGGAAAGATGCACGCAGTGAGCTGCAGCTGTTGGGATATCGAAAAATCCCATACTGTTCAGATATTCAACGGGGGAGCAGCCGTGCTCCTTGATGCAGCTTTCCACCTCATTCCTTGTTTCGGAAAGATGGATGTGGAACGTCATGCCCAGCTCATGTGCCTTTTCTACAAGGAAACGCAGATACTTTTCTCCGCAGGTGTAAATAGCATGAGGACCAAGCTTGAAGCTGAAACGGCTGTTATCTGCATATGCTTCTGCTTCATCAAGCTGCTCATTCAGACGTCGGATCCCTCCCTCGTCATTTTCATCGGAACCTACAAGGCCTCGGGACATTACACCGCGCATGCCAAGCTTATCCGCTGCGGCAATGGTCATTTTGGGGAACATATGCATATCCATAAAGCAGGTAGTTCCCGATTTCAGCATCTCCGCAAAGGTGAGCATGGCTCCGTTATAGGCGTCCTCACCTGTAAGCATGTCCTCACGGGGCATGATGCTCTTGAAAAGCCATTCGTCAAAGGTCAGATCGTCCGCAAGGTTTCGGAATACGGACATATATGTATGGGTATGGCAGTTTATCAGTCCGGGAATGGCAAGCTTTCCGTCTCCGCAGATGACCTTGTCAGCTGTGAATCCCCCGGGAGCTGTGCCGATAGAAGCTATCCTTCCCTCCGAGATGAAAATGTCACCCCGTGCGATATTGAAGGTTTCATCGGTATAGTTAATATTGCTGAGCAGAATATTCATTTTATCAGTCCTCATTTTATTAGTATGGTCATATTATACCATAGGTTTGTGTTTAAGTCAATGCAAAATAAAAGCCGATGCAGCAATGTGCATCGGCTCTTGATGTTGATTGATAGGTTATCGTGATCTGCCCCATACCAGAGGAGAAGACTTATCCTTTGAAGCGGAATTCTCCACAGGATAGTTTCCGATTATGGTGTGGTCCTGTGTAGCTGACCACTGGGCGAAGGTTACTCCGTTTTTGGGGTCCATATCAATATAAACTGTACCGGAACGAACACCGGCACCGTTGCCCATATATACTATCAGGTTAGTTGTCAGGTCATTAACTGTTCCGTCAAAGGCGATGTCCTCATACACGTTGCCCTGATATCCCAGTGAACCTGCAATGTTTCCCAGGGGGATAGTTACAGCTAAACGCTGCGAGGGATTATTTCCTGTGTTGTCACACTGTGTGAACCAATTCATAGATGTAGAATATGCAAGCTTTGCGTTTGTATTGGCTGTGGAGTATTTGGAATCCTTGACATATCCTATCATTGTGGGAACAAGGATAGCTGCCAGAACACCGACTATGGCAATTACAACGATCAGTTCAATAAGAGTAAAACCTTTGAAGCGGGTATTTTTCATAGAAATCCCTCCTTGAAATATTAGGACTGTGCGGTAACGTAAATATATCTCTTATACGTTTAAGTATATTATATACAACATCTATCGACAAGTCAATAGATTTACGGAAATTTGATGTATAATTTTATGAATGTTTTTTGTGTAATTTTTGTAATAATGTATAATTTCTATATATTTACAGCAGATCGACCCGTGGTAAGACATAGGTGTCATCGGTACAAAATTTTGATTACCTCTTGCCATACGGAGAATTTGCATGTATAATATATATACAGAAATATATCTACAGATGTTTATCGAAAGGATGTTTTATTTATGTCAGCAAGCGAAATAAGAAATCCCGATCTATGGGAGAGCGGTGCAAGAAAGATACAGTGGGTAAAGCAGAATATGCCCCTCCTTCGCTCCCTTGAAAAGGAATTTTCCGAAGAGAAGCCCTTTGCAGGCCTTAAGATAGCTCTTTCCGTACACCTTGAAGCTAAGACAGCTTATCTCTGCAAGGTGCTTGCAGCAGGAGGTGCGGATATGTATGTTACAGGCTCCAATCCCCTTTCCACACAGGATGATGTTGCTGCGGCTCTTGTTCATGACGGACTTAAGGTTTTTGCATGGTATGACGCTACCGATGAGGAGTATCACCGCCATATCAGCCGTGTTATTGAAGCAGGACCCAATATTATTATAGATGATGGCGGCGATCTTGTGCATCTTATCCACACAGAATATACCGAGCTTATTCCCGGTGTTATCGGCGGATGCGAGGAGACCACTACAGGTATAATCCGTCTTATCGCCATGAACAGGGAGGATCAGCTTAAATTCCCTATGGTTCTTGTAAATAATGCAGACTGCAAGCATCTTTTCGACAACCGTTACGGCACAGGTCAGTCTGTATGGGACGGCATCAACCGTACAACCAACCTTATCGTTGCAGGAAAGAATGTGGTGGTTGCGGGTTACGGCTGGTGCGGCAAGGGCGTCGCAATGAGAGCCAAGGGCTTTGGTGCAGATGTTATCATTACTGAGGTTGACCCCATTAAGGCTATGGAAGCAGTTATGGACGGGTTCAAGGTCATGAAGATGGAGGAAGCAGCTCGTATCGGTGATTTCTTTATTACAGTTACAGGCTGCGAAGGCGTTATTACGGAGAAGTGCTTCGAGGTCATGAAGAATGGTGCTATATGCTGCAACGCAGGTCATTTTGACTGCGAGGTAGACGTTGCATGGCTCCGTGAGAATGCGGTGGAATCCTGGACTGCACGAAACAATATCATGGGCTACAAGCTTGGTAACGGCAGAAGCATATATGTTATCGCTGAGGGCAGACTTGTGAATCTTGCTGCAGGCGATGGTCATCCCGCAGAGATAATGGATATGTCCTTTGCTGTACAGGCAATGAGTGCAAGATATATCGTTAAGAACAAGGATAAGCTTGACAGCATGATAATTGATGTTCCCCGTGAGGTGGATGCAGAGATAGCAAAACGCAAGCTGAATGCATGGGGTATCGAGATAGATGCACTTACTCCCGAGCAGGAAGCATATCTTAACGCAGGACTTTAATTCATATATACAGGTGAAGCAATATGCAGGAAAAAAATCGAAGCTCACAGAAGCAGGGCAGTGCTGCAAAGACTGCAGAGAAAAAAACTGAGGAGCGTATCTGCGGTATATATAAGAAATGCAGCGGATGTCAGCTGAGAAATATGTCTCATGAGGAACAGCTGCGTTTCAAGCAGGTCAAGGTCGAAAGGCTTATGGGAAAGATATGCCGTCCCGAGGGGATAATCGGCATGGATGACCCGTACAACTATCGCTGCAAGGTACAGTGCGTATTCGATTTCCGCAGCGGAAAGGCCGTTTCGGGAGTGTATCAGTCTGCAAACGGCTCTGTTGCGGCAACAGATGATTGTCTGCTCAATGACAAAAGGGCAAACGAGATAGCGGCAGAGATCAGAAGGTTGGCTGTTAAGATGAAAATATCCGTATATTCATCCTTCAGCGGCTCGGGCTTTCTCCGCAGCGTCATGATAAGAAAGGCACATAAGACAGGAGAGATACTCTGCGTTATCAATGGCACAGCCTCCGATTTCCCCCGGAAGCATGCTTTTTCAGAGGCACTCCGGGAGAAGTGCCCCGATATAACATCGGCAGTATTCGGAGCGTCATCACCTGACAGGATAATGCCTGCGGACAGATATGAGGTGCTTTTCGGCAGGGGATATATTGAGGATATTATCTGCGGCAAGCGGTTCAGGATATCGCCGAAGTCATTCTGCCAGGTGAATCCGTCACAGGCTGAGATACTTTACAGCACAGCAATGAAGTATGCTAAGCTTACTAAGGATGATACGGTAATAGACGCATACTGCGGTATAGGAACCCTTACACTTATGGCTGCGGAGAGAGCGGGCAAGGTGTATGGCTGTGAGATAAACCGTGCAGCAGTCAATGACGCCATTATCAATGCAAAGCTTAACGGGGCGGAGAATGTTCAGTTCATCTGTGAGGATTCGGGAAAGTTTTTGGAGGAATTCAACGACAGCGGATTAAAGGCTGACGCTGTAATACTTGACCCTGCAAGAGCGGGGGCTGACAGAAGATTCCTCAGCGAGCTTGTAAAGCTATCCCCTGAGAGAATAGTATATATATCATGCAATCCCGAGACACAGACGAGGGACGTGTTCTATCTTATCAAGAACGGGTATAAGGTAAGGAAGCTGACACCTGTAGATATGTTCCCGTTTACGAGTCACGTTGAAACGGTATGCTTATTGTCCAAGCAGAAGTGATCGGATATGGGCATTGATGCGGTTTTTGTGAACAGGCTCCGGTCAATTCTTTATTATCCCAAAGGAAAGGGTGAAAATAATTGAAAGGCATTATTCTTGCAGGCGGTAAAGGGACACGGCTTTACCCCAATACTATAGTTGTTTCAAAGCAGCTTCTTCCGATCTATGATAAGCCGCTTATCTATTATCCGTTATCGGTTCTTCTTCTGGCTGATATCAAGGAAATACTTCTTATCTCCACTCCCGAGGATACTCCGAATTACAGGAAGCTCCTTGGAGATGGTTCACGGATTGGTATATCTATAGAATACAGGATACAGGAAAAACCACGTGGTCTTGCCGATGCGTTTATTATCGGTGCGGATTTTATAGGCAATGACAGTGTATGCCTTGTTCTGGGGGATAATGTTTTCTACGGACAGTGCTTCTCTTCAATGCTCATGGACGCACAACAGCAGATATGTAACGGAGGAGCAGCCATTTTTGGATATCCCGTTGCAAATCCCAGAGAGTTTGGTGTTGTGGAATTTGACAAAAACAACAAGGTTATTTCCATTGAGGAAAAGCCTGCTGTTCCAAAGTCCAATTATGCTGTCCCGGGATTGTATTTCTATGATAATCACGTTGTTGAGATCGCCAAAAGCATCAAGCCATCTGCCAGAGGCGAGATAGAGATCACTTCCGTCAATAACTATTATCTTGAACACAATATGATGAACGTTACGCTCATGGGGCGAGGTATGGCATGGCTGGACACAGGCTCGCCAAAGGGCATGCTCAAGGCTGCGGAATTTGTCCGGACCGTTCAGGATATGCAGGGCTTTTATATTGCCTGCATAGAGGAGATCGCATGGCGAAGAAGATTTATTACAACAGAGCAGCTTCACGCTATTGGCGAGGAGCTTAAAATGACCGAGTACGGAAAATATTTATTATCGCTTTCGGAGGAGTAATTATGACTATTATAGTAACAGGCGGAGCAGGCTTTATCGGAGGAAATTTCGTTCACTATATGCTGAAGAAATACCCCGATCACAGGGTGATCTGCGTTGACTGCCTGACCTATGCGGGAAATCCTGAGACTCTTGCTCCTGTTATGAATAACCCGAGCTTCCGCTTCTGCAAGGTGGATATCACCGACAGAGAGGCTGTGAACAAGGTGTTTGAAGAGGAAAAGCCTGATATCGTTGTCAATTTTGCTGCGGAAAGCCACGTTGACCGTTCCATTGAGGATCCCGGAGTTTTCCTGACTACCAACATCATCGGTACTCAGGTAATGATGGATGCCTGCCGCAAATACGGTATAAAGAGATATCATCAGGTTTCCACCGACGAGGTATACGGCGATCTTCCTCTTGACCGCCCCGACCTTTTCTTCACCGAGGAAACTCCCATACATACCTCAAGCCCTTACAGTGCATCAAAGGCAAGTGCCGATCTGCTTGTCCTTGCGTATCACAGGACATACGAACTGCCTGTGACAATTTCACGCTGCTCCAATAACTATGGTCCATATCATTTTCCCGAGAAGCTTATCCCCCTTATGATAGCAAATGCACTGCATGACAAGCCGCTGCCTGTTTACGGCAAGGGTGAGAATGTGCGTGACTGGCTGTATGTTGAGGACCACTGTAAAGCTATCGACCTAATTATCCACAAGGGCAGAGAAGGGGAGGTCTACAATATCGGCGGTCATAACGAGATGAAAAATATTGATATTGTTAAGATGATCGTCAAGGCTCTCGGGAAAAGCGAGGATCTTATTACCTTTGTGGCTGACAGAAAAGGTCACGATAGGCGTTACGCCATTGACCCCACAAAGATACATACCGAGCTGGGATGGCTCCCCGAAACAAAATTTGAGGATGGTATTCAGAAAACTATCAGCTGGTATCTTGACAACAGAGAATGGTGGGAGCATATCATTAATGGCGAATATAAGGAATACTATAAAAAAATGTATAGCTGCAGGTAAGGCCGCACCCTGTCTGCAGCACGTTATTAAGTATCAATTAAGATAAAACGCAAAGCAGAAGGAGACGACACTGATTTCCTCCTCTCTGCAGCTTTTTTTTGAATATGGGTTGACTTTTTTTGCGGATTAGTATATAATAAAATCGAGTATTATTGTTTAACGCTAAGTTCAAATCGTTTAATAGACAGATCCGGCAGAAGAGAAGCTGATTGTTTGCCTTATCCGTTTTATCCTTGGCGGCTTATGTTGAGTTCCGGAATTATGGTAATTCCGTTCCGATAATTATGATGATGGTGGTTTGCAAAGACCCAAAAAAATAACAGTAGGGAGATAAAAATTATGAAAGCAGTTCTTTTAGCAGGAGGACTGGGAACAAGAATTTCCGAGGAATCCCAGTACAAGCCCAAGCCTATGATCGAAATAGGCGGAATGCCTATTCTGTGGCATATAATGAAGGAATATTCCTATTACGGATTTAACGATTTTATCATCTGTGCAGGCTATAAGCAGCACGTTATAAAGGAATGGTTCGCAGATTATTTCCTGCATACCTCCGATATAACCTTCGATTTTACCGAAGGCAACAAAATGGTTATACATAACATGAAGGCAGAGCCCTGGAGGGTCACAGTGGTGGATACGGGGCTTAATACAATGACAGGCGGCAGAATAAAGCGTATCCGGCCCTATATCGGCAATGAGACATTTATGATGACATATGGCGACGGCGTATGCGATGTGAATATTACCGAGCTGCTTGAGTTCCATAAGAGCCATGGAAAGACTGCAACACTGACCGCTGTAATGCTTGAGCAGCAGAAGGGCGTACTGGATATCGGCGGCGACAATGCTGTCCACTCCTTCAGAGAAAAGGCTGCGGGAGACGGTGCACCTATTAATGCGGGATATATGGTGCTTGAGCCTGAGATCTTCGATTATATTGACGGTGATGATACCGTATTTGAGAAAAAGCCTCTGGAAACACTGGCGGCAAAGGGAGAGCTTATGAGCTATATGCACAAGGGCTTCTGGCAGTGCATGGATACAAAGCGTGAAATGGATATGCTTGAAAAGCTCCTTGCCACAGGACAGGCACCCTGGAAAAAATGGGAGGACTAAGCTCAATGGACCTTAAAAGCTTTTACAAAGGGAAAAAAGTCCTCATAACGGGGCATACAGGCTTCAAAGGCTCATGGCTTTGCAGGATACTTGCAGGCTTCGGAGCGGAGGTGACAGGCTATTCTCTTACGCCCCCAACATCCCCCTCGCTGTTTGAGCTTGCGGAGGTTGAAAAGGACATCACTCACATTGTGGGGGATATCAGAGACCTCGACAGCCTTAAAAAAGTATTTGAGGAAAAGCGTCCCGAGATAGTTCTTCATCTTGCGGCTCAGCCTATTGTAAGGGAGAGCTATAGGAATCCCCTTGATACCTATGAGATAAATGTTATGGGCACAGCCAATATCCTGGAGTGCGTCCGTCTTACCGACTGCGTCAAGTCCTTTCTGAATGTTACTACCGATAAGGTTTATCTCAATCGTGAGTGGGAATGGGGCTACCGTGAGACAGACGAGCTGGATGGCTATGACCCTTATTCCAACTCCAAATCCTGTTCCGAGCTGGTGACACATTCATATAAAAACAGCTTTTTCTCCGACGGCAGAACAGCCATTTCCACCGCCCGTGCGGGAAATGTTATCGGCGGCGGAGATTTTGCTTCTGACAGAATAATCCCGGACTGCATCAGAGCAGCAGAAAAGCATGAGGATATAATCGTCAGAAATCCTTTTTCAACACGTCCCTATCAGCACGTTCTGGAGCCGCTTTTTGCATATCTGCTCATTGCTGCAAAGCAGTATGAGGATATCTCCTATGAGGGATATTACAATGTTGGTCCCGATGATAACTGCTGCTTTGAGACAGGCAGGATAGTTGATCTCTTTACTGAAAAATGGGGAGATGGTATCAAGTGGGTCAATAAGTATGACGGCGGACCTCACGAAGCTAATTTCCTGAAGCTTGACTGTGCTAAGATAAAGACTAAATTCGGCTGGAGACCTACCTGGGAGCTTCCCGAGACTATGGATAAAATAGTTGAGTGGACAAAGCTTTATATCAGCGGGGCATCTGCCATTGAGCTGAAAGAATGTATGGACAGGCAGATAAATGAATTTATGGAACAGATGAATAAATAATTTTGAAAGGAATCGTATAAAATGAGCAAGTGGAATACCGAAGCAGAGGCAAGAGATCAGATAAAGGCTCTTGTTGCTGATTATTACCATAACTTTAAGGAAAATAAGGCTCCCTTTGAAAAGGGCAACAGAATAAGCTATGCATCAAGAGTATTTGATGAAAAGGAAATGTGTGCACTTACCGATGCTATGCTTGATTTTTGGCTTACCACAGGCAGATTTGCCGATGAATTTGAGAAGGAGTTTGCAAAGTGGATAGGCGTAAAGCATGCACATCTTGTAAACAGCGGTTCTTCCGCAAATCTTATTGCATTTATGGCACTTACCGCACCTGAGCTTGGCGACAGACAGATAAAGAGAGGGGACGAGGTCATTACTGTAGCCTGCGGCTTCCCCACAACTGTCACACCTATTCTTCAGTACGGGGCAGTGCCTGTTTTCGTTGATGTGACCGTTCCTCAGTATAACATTGATGTGAACGCACTTGAAGCGGCTCTCAGCGATAAGACCAAGGCTGTTATGATAGCACATACGCTGGGAAATCCCTTTGACCTTAAGGCTGTAAAGGCATTCTGTGATAAGCATGGTCTCTGGCTTGTAGAGGATAACTGCGACGCTTTGGGCACACAGTACACCATTGACGGTGAGACACGCTTCACAGGCACATGGGGAGATATAGGCACATCAAGCTTCTATCCTCCTCACCACATGACTATGGGCGAGGGCGGCTGTGTTTATACCAATGACCCCAAGCTTTCAAGACTTATCCTTTCTTATCGTGACTGGGGAAGAGACTGCATCTGTCCTTCGGGCAGGGACAATTTCTGTAACCATCGTTTTGACGGACAGTTCGGTGAGCTTCCTCAGGGCTACGACCACAAGTATGTTTACAGCCATTTCGGATATAATCTTAAGGTTACGGATATGCAGGCAGCTGTAGGCTGCGAGCAGCTGAAAAAGTTCCCTTCATTTATTGAGAGACGCCGTCACAACCATGACAGGCTCCTTAAGGCTCTTGAATGCGTAAGCGACAAGCTTATCCTTCCCGTTCCCGCCGAGAACAGCCGTCCTTCCTGGTTTGGCTTCCTCATTTCCGTTAAGCCCGAAAGCGGCAGGACAAGAAACGAGGTCACAAAATATATTGAATCCCACAATATTCAGACAAGACTGCTTTTCAGCGGCAACCTTATCAAGCACCCCTGCTTCGACCAGATCAGAGGCACAGACGCTTACAGGATTGCAGGCAGCCTTGAAAATACCGATTTTATTATGAATAACACCTTCTGGGTGGGGGTTTATCCCGGTATGACAGATGAGATGATAGATTATATGGCTGAAGTTATTATTGAGGCTGTGAAGTATGAATGATACAAAGAAAACCGTAAGCGTGGTAATTCCTACCTATAATGAAATAGAAAATGTTCAGGCAGTTGCAGATGCGGTAGTGAAAGAGTTAACGGATAATCTGCCCGAGTATAACTATGAGCTGCTGTTTATCGATAACAAGTCCACTGATGGTACAAGAGATGTTATCAGAAAGCTCTGTTCCGAAAATCCGTGTATCAAGGCTATTTTTAATATAAAGAATTTTGGACCCGACAATTCTCCGTATTATGGTCTGCTTCAGGCAACGGGTGACTGTGTGATCCCATTTAGCGCTGATTTTCAGGATCCTATTGAAATGATACACAAAATGGTTCGAGAATGGGAAAAAGGAAATAAGGTAATAACAGCAATAAAGCAAACAAGCCGTGAAAACAAGCTGCTGCGTTTCTTAAGAACAATTTATTATAAGTTGATCCGCAAAATATCAAGCACCGAGATAATAGAACATTTTACAGGTTTCGGACTTTATGATCGTTCATTTGTGGATATACTTCGTTCGATAAATGATCCAGTCCCGTTCTTCAGAGGGGTTGTGGCAGAGTTCAGCGACAGTCGGTTGGAAATGCCCTATGAGCAGCAGAAAAGAAGAGCGGGGAAGAGTCATATAAGATTTTTCACTCTATACGATATGGTAATGAGGAGCATAACCTCGTATACAAGGATAGGTTTGCGCATAGCTACGCTTATTGGATTCGGAACTGCAGCAATTTCGCTGCTGGTTGCTGTTATTTACTTTATATATAAGCTTTTAAATTGGGATAGCTTCAATACGGGTATGGCTCCTGTTGTTATTGGCATATTCTTCTTCAGTTCAATACAGCTTGCATTTCTCGGACTGATGGGAGAATATGTTATGAGTATAAATAACAGGATAATTAACAGACCATTGGTAATAGAAGCTGAAAGAATAAATTTTGTCAGCTCCGAAATAACAACCTTATCGGATAAAGACAGCTTATGATAATATATGATATGTCACGGAGGCATAAAATTGATGAATGCACAAATAAAGCTGCTTGACTGTACTCTCAGAGATGGCGGATTTGCTCTTGAAGATGCGGAAAAAAATAATATTTCTGCAGGCACATTTTCAGAGGATGATAGGAATCATATAGCACAGAAGATGACAGAAAGCGGTGCGGAAATAATCGAGCTTGGAGCTATTGAGGTCACTCCTTCCGACAGAAAAGGCTTTGCCATTTACCCGGATATCGAAAGCATCTCTGCTGTGATGCCTCCGAAAAAGAACAGCAGCCAGCTTTATGCAGGCTTTTTCAGGGGGCCCGACAGACCTCTTGAGGAAATCCCGCCCTATTCCGAGAATATGCTGGAAGCTGTAAGAGTTTGTCTCAGATATTCCGAGCTGAGGAAATCCCTTGATTACTGTAAGGGACTATGCGAAAAAGGATATAAAGTATTTATTCAACCAATGGTCACTGCACGCTATACGGATGAGGAGCTTTCTCTTCTTACCCAAGAGGCAAACTCTATGGGAGCATATGCTCTGTACTTTGTGGACAGCTACGGCTTTATGACCGAGGAGGATGTGGCGTATTATTTCGGACGATTTGACCGTGAACTTGCCCCCTCAATCAAAATAGGCTTTCACGCCCACAATAATATGGAAATGGCACTGCCCAATGTATTGTCCTTTATAAAAAATTGCGGAAGCAGAGAAATAATTATTGATTCCTGTGCCGACGGTATGGGACAAGGCACGGGCAATCTCCAGACCGAGATAATTATGAATTATCTCAACAGGATGTATGGCAAGAACTACTGCCTAGATAAGGTCTTCGATGTATGTGAGACTATAGGGAAATTTAATTCAAACAGGCTTTGGGGTTACCTGCCTGCAAGATTTATTCCTGCTGTGAATGGCACCGCCTACAAATATGCCTTGGCATTAAAAAATAAGTATGGAATGAGCCTCGCAGAAATACACAGCATTCTCAGCAATATCTCTGAAGAGCTGAGATACAGATATACTCCCGAAAATGCAGAAAAGCTTGTTATTGACAGTGGGATCTATGTAAATAAGGATGGTAAATAAGTATGACTGTTGCCGAATATATCGTTAGCGAGATGATAAAATGCGGTGTAACAGATGCCTTTGGTATACCGGGTGGAGTTATATTAAAGCTGCTTGCTGCAATGAAAAAAGCAGAACCGGTTCTAACTCCTCATCTGACATATCACGAGCAGACAGCAGGCTTTGCGGCTCTCGGTTATGCTCAGTCAAGCGGAAGGTTAGGTGTTGCTTATTCAACAAGAGGACCTGGTATTACCAATATGATTACCTGTATTGCTGAAGCATATCAGGAATCGCTGCCCGTGCTGTTTATCACAGCTCATGGCAGGCGGATGGAGAATAATGTAAGATTTAACGATAATCAGGAGCTTGAAGTAGTCAGCTGCATTTCAAAATTCACCAAATTTGCAGCTAATGCCGATACTCCCCACGATGCAGCTAAAATGCTCAAAAAAGCAATTAACATTGCGGTGAGTGGAAGAAAGGGACCTGTTTTTCTTGATTTTGCGGCATCCGTTTTCGATAATGAGATTTCTGACGTACCCGAAGAGCATACGGTTTTGGAGGATAATAGCTCTGTTTCAAAAGCTGCAGATAATGCGACGAAGTTGCTTTCCTCTGCAAAGCGTCCGATATTGCTTATTGGTGACGGACTTAGATATTATTCAAAGGACAAACTTAAGAAAATTGCAGAAACACTTAAGATCCCCGTGCTTTCAAGCAGAGGTTCTCAGGATCTTTTGGGAGGCTCGGAGTATTATTTCGGGTATGTGGGCAGCCACGGTGTAAGATACAGCAACTTTATCCTTTCAAAGGCAGACCTTATCATTGCTGTGGGAAACAGAATGGCATTCCCTCTAAACTCGGCAAGCTTTTCTCCTGTTATCAATAATGCAATCATATTCAGAGTGGATATTGATGAAAATGAGCTGAGCCGTCATATTCCTAATGAATATGCTTTTGCTTGTGACGGCGGAATGTTTCTTGAACTGCTTATGGGGAAGTATCATTTTGAACAAGGCACCGAAGGCTGGCTTGACGTTTGTCGATGCCTTAAAAGAGAGCTTATTGATGAGGACTGCAATGAAACAGTAAGAAGACTGTCATCATTCATGTCTGCACAGTCTGCCGGAAAGCATTATGTCTGTGATGTTGGAAATAATGAATTCCTGTTTTCAAGGGCATATGAGTACATTGGCTCAGAAGATAGTATATGCTGCTCAAAATCCTTCGGTACCTTAGGTTCTTCTATAGGACGTGCTATTGGTGTATATTATGCATCCGGCGGAGAAGTTATCTGTGTATGCGGAGATCAGGGCTTTCAGTATAATTCACAGGATCTGCATTATATTTCTCAATGGAAGCTTCCAATCAGGATAGTTTTACTGAACAATTCCCGCTCGGGAATGATAGCAGATCACGAAAAGAATGTGCTGGGTGATATGAGAATTCATATTGATGAAGGATCGGGCTACAAAACTCCTGATTTTGCCAAGGTTGCTCAATGCTACGGTATAGAGTATACATCAGATCAGGATACTGCCTGTATGGATAATAATGAACCTTTGCTTTATGAGATAAAGTCTGACGAGTGCGGTATCCTTTCACCTTCTTTACCAAAAGGAAATCCCTGTCAGGATATGTTCCCTCTTCTTGACAGAAATAAATATGAGTATCTTGATAAACTTTGATCGGAGGAACGTTTATGTATATCGAAAATATCAGCAGTCCAGCAGATTTGAAAAAGCTATCAATGGATGAATGTGAAGCTCTTGCTTCCGAAATTCGTTCAATGCTTATAAAAAAAGCTTCTATTAATGGCGGACATCTTGCTTCTAATCTGGGTATGGTCGAAGCAGCTATAGCTCTGCACTATGTATTTGACTCACCTTCCGATAAGATCATATTTGACGTTTCTCACCAGTGCTATACCCATAAGATACTTACCGGCAGAAAAGCTGCATTTACTGATGTGGATAAATACTCCTCGGTAAACGGCTATACAAATCCTGATGAAAGTGAGCACGATCTGTTTAAGGTAGGTCATACTGCAACATCCATAAGCCTTGCCTGTGGTCTTGCAAAGGCAAGAAACATCAGAGGCGGTAAAGAAAGCATTATTGCAGTTATCGGAGATGGTTCGCTAAGCGGAGGAGAAGCTTTTGAAGGGCTTGATTTCGGCGGTTCTGATATTGAGGGTAATTTTATTGTGCTTTTCAATGACAATCAGATGTCTATTGCGGAAAATCACGGCGGCATCTACAATAATCTTGCTCTGCTCAGAAATACTGAGGGAAAAGCTGAAAATAATCTTTTTAAGGCCTTTGGATATGACTATATTTTTGTTAAGGATGGCAACAGTATAGTGCAGATTGTGAATGCACTCAGAGAGGCAAAAGAGCTTGACCACCCTGTCGTTGTTCATATATGCACGGTAAAAGGAAAAGGCTATGACTTTGCCGAAAGCCACAAGGAAAGCACTCATTGGGTAAAACCCTTTAATATTGACAGCGGACTTGAAAAAAATCCTTTTAACGGAGAACGCTACGACAGGCTCATGCGAGATCACCTAATCGAAAAAATGGAAGAGGATCCCAATGTAGTTACAATGATAGCTGCTGTCCCCGATTCGCTCAATTTTACTGCCGAACACAGAAAAAAGGCAGGGAAGCAGTTTGTTGATGTAGGTATTGCAGAGGAGCATGCTGTTTCTATGGCGGCTGGTCTTGCAAAGAATGGCTGCAAGCCCGTTTTTGCCACAATGTCTACATTCTTCCAGAGGACATATGACCAGATATCTCAGGAACTATGTATCAACAATACGCCTGTCACTCTTCTTGTAATAAATGCTTCTGTTTATTCAGTAAATGATATTACTCATATTGGAATATTCGATATTCCAATGATGTCAAATATACCGAATCTTGTGTATCTTGCTCCCACAAATAAACAGGAATATCTTGCCATGACGGACTGGAGTATAGATCAGCAGCAATATCCGGTAGCAATAAGAGCACCCAGAAACGGTGTGTATAATGCAAAGGACGATGTTGACACCGATTACAGCTGTCTTAACAAATATAAGGTCGTTACAAAAGGTGAAAAGGTTGCTGTCCTTGCATTAGGAAGCTTTTTCCAGTTGGGCGAGGAGATTTTGAAAAAAATTTCAGACAGCCTTGGTTTTGTACCTACACTGATAAATCCGAGATATATCACGGGTATTGATAACGAGCTTCTTGAAAGACTGAAAAAGGATCATGATGTCGTTATTACTCTGGAGGACGGCGTTCTTGACGGCGGATGGGGTCAGAAGATAGCATCATTCTATGGTAATTCTGAAATGAAGGTACTGAATTATGGACTGAAAAAAGAATTCCTCGACAGATATGACTTGAACAAGGTCATGACCGAGAATCGCCTCATACCTGAGCTTATCCTTGAAGATATCAGGGGAATTCTTTGATTATAATCCTATTGATAAAGGAGTAACTGCATAGAAATGAAAGATATAACTATATTAGTTACAGGTGCCACGGGTTTATTGGGCTATAATCTTGTTAATCAATTGATTGACAGGGACGTAAAAGTAATTGCATTGGGAAGAAGCGAAGAAAAGCTTCGTAACTGCTTTAACGAACATATCGGAAAAGATTATTTTTCATATATAGCGTCTGATATTTCCGGGCTAAAGTTACCTATAGATGAACCAATCGATTGTATTTTTCACGCAGCAGGATCGATTGAATTGAAAACAATAGTCGAGCAACCAATGAATATTGTAAATCCTAACAGTTTAGGCACTATTTCCTGCTTGGAATTCTTAAAAGAACAAGAAATAAGGAGCGGTAAAAGAGGAAGACTCATTTACTTCTCCAGTGAAGCAGTATATGGTAAAAGCAGCAATGATAGACGGGTCACAGAGGAGGATACGGAAATATCCGATTCGCTTACAGTCCAAAGATCACCCTACTCACATTCCAAAAGGATCGGAGAAGTAATTGTAAACGGCTATCACAAGCAATATAACACCGATTCATTGAGTGTGAGACTTTCCTGGGTATATGGAAATGCAAAAATCAGACCCAAGCAAGCACTGTTTGATTTTATTCAAACCGCTCTTGAGGGAAATGATATAATAATCAGAAACGCCAACACTCCCAGACGAGATAATATCTGCATGAAGGATGCTATGGAAGCATTGATCTGTATAGCTCAGAAGGGAACGGCAGGGGAGGCTTATAACATTTCTTCAGGCGGAGACTGCGGCAATTTCGCGTCGGCTGCCGAGATCGCAGAGATCGTTGCTGATATTGTAAACAGCAAACAGTATTCACCCAAGCCTGTACATGTGCTTTACGAAAATGAATTATCCAAAAGAGAAGGCGGGATTATTATGGACAATTCCAAGCTTAAAATGCTGGGATGGGACATAACAACTGGACTTCGTGATGGAATTGAAAAGTTAATAGATGAGGTAAGAAACAATGTATATTGAAAAGATCAACAGTCCCGCGGACTTAAAAAAATTATCAATTGATGAGTGTAAGGTATTAGCAGATGAGATGAGGCAGACACTGCTAAATAAACTAAGCGTTACAGGCGGACATCTGGCACCGAATCTTGGTGTCGTTGAGGCAGTGATAGCATATCATTATGTTTTCGATTCTCCCTATGATAAAATCGTTTTCGATGTATCCCATCAATGCTATCCTCATAAGATGCTCACAGGAAGAATGGAAGCTTATACAAAGCCTGAGAAATATTCATCTGTAACAGGATTTACTGAAATTACTGAAAGCGAACACGACTTTTTTACTGTAGGTCATACTTCAACCTCAATCAGTCTCGCCAGCGGTATGGCTAAGGCACGAGATCTGAAGGGTGACAAAGAGAATATAATTGCATTTATCGGAGACGGCTCATTAGGCGGTGGTGAAGCATTTGAGGGACTTGATTATGTGGCCTCTGAAATAAATAGCAATTTTATTATCATATTAAATGATAATGGAATTTCCATAGCTGAAAATGTAGGTGGGCTGTATAAGAACTTAAAAGAACTCCGCGATACAAACGGTACTTCTCAAAACAATATATTTAAGGCTCTGGGACTTGATTATAGGTTTGTAGAAAATGGAAATGATATTCCTTCTTTAGTAGAAACATTGCAGGAAGTTAAGGATATTGATCATCCGGTAGTAGTGCATATTTGTACAGTTAAGGGTTATGGATATACATATTCGGAAAGTAACCCTGAGATGACTCATTGTCTTAATAAACCTTTCGATATTGAAAAGGGTCCTGATTTTACTCCATTTAAGTTTGTTGAAGGAAAGAATGAAAGATATGATTATATAATCAGAGAACACCTTATTGACCGAATGAAAAAAGATCCTCTTATTACCACAATTATGGCATCAACAATGTACTGCCTTTCTTTTACGAAAGATAAGCGGGAAGAAGCCGGAAATCAGTTTGTTGATGTAGGGGCGGTAGAGGAACATGGTATTGCGATGACTGCCGGCGTAGCACGAAATGGAGGCAAACCTGTATTCGTAACTGCATCTACTTTCTATATGCGAACATATGACCAGATATCTCAGGAATTATGTATAAATAAATGCCCTGCTACATTAATTGTAGTCAATGCTTCCGTGTATGCAGTTGATGATGTTACACATACTGAAATATTTGATATCCCTATGATGTCAAATATACCGAATCTGGTATATCTTGCTCCCACAAACAAGCAGGAATATTTAGCAATGTTGGATTGGAGTATAGATCAGACAGAGTATCCTGTTGCAATTCGTCAGCCTAGAAATGGTGTTTTCTATGCTAAGGGTGAAGTGGATAAGGATTATAGCGATCTAAATAAGTATAAGATTGAAATATGCGGCAGCAAGGTTGCAATTATTGCCCTGGGAGAATTCTATCAGTTGGGAGAATCAGTTGTCGATTTATTAGAGAAAAGAACAGGAATAAAAGCTACACTAATAAATCCCAGATATATAACCGGAATTGACGAAGCACTGCTGAGAAGTCTTCCTGAAACGCATAGTTTGATAGTAACACTTGAAAGCGGCTCACTGAACGGAGGATTTGGAGAAAAAATTGCATCTTTCTATGGACCTGATAACAGAGTAAAAGTTCTTAACAGAGGTTTGAAAAAGGAATTCCTTGATACGGTTCATATGAGTACTGCGAAATTACTGGAAGATTTGCGCCTGACAGACGAGTTACTATGTGATGATATTGAAAGCTGTCTGAATTGAGTCAAATCTTTTCAGAGTATGTTAATGAGCTTCTTGAAAGACTGAAAAAGGATCATGATATCGTTATTACTCTGGAGGACGGCGTTCTTGACGGCGGATGGGGTCAGAAGATAGCATCATTCTATGGTAATTCTGAAATGAAGGTACTGAATTATGGACTGAAAAAAGAATTCCTCGACAGATATGACTTGAACAAGGTCATGACCGAGAATCGCCTCATACCTGAGCTTATCCTTGAAGATATCAGGGGAATTTTTAACAATTGGCACACTGTATGATGCGGCAATGCTCCCGTACTTATAGGAGTATTCCTTCTCGGCGGAATTCAGCTTTTCTTTATCGGACTGCTGGGCGAATACATAATGTCAATAAACACCAGAGTCATGAACAGACCTTTGGTTATTGAAGAAAAAAGACTGAATTTTGATGATCCTCATGATGAAAAAGAGGACAGAGAATAATTTCGGTCATAATATTTCCGTATGAGGGAGCTGAACCAATGCAATCAATAAAGCAGTTTTTAAAATTCGGCATAGTCGGATTATCCAATACTCTTATTTCGCAGATCATATACATGATAGCAGTCTCCCTTGGTGCTCACTATCTTGCAGCCAGCGTGATCGCTTTCATTATCAGTGTGCTGAATGCATTTTTCTGGCAGAATAAATTTGTTTTCAAGGAGGAAGAGGACAAGGAGAAAAGAGTATGGTGGAAGGTTCTTCTGAAAACCTATGCAGCTTACGCCTTTACGGGTCTGCTGCTGAATAATCTTCTCCTGATAATGTGGATAGACCTTATCAGGATCGAAAGCTTCACTCCTGCACTCACTGATCTTGTGAACAGCTTCGGTATCAATATAAGCAATCATGATCTGGCTGTTGATATAGCTCCTCTTCTTAATATTGTTGTGAATGTGCCCATTAACTTTGTGATTAATAAATTCTGGGCTTACAGGCAAAAAAAGGTTGCATCTTAAAGACATGCTGTCTCAGATGTTTAGTCAGATGATGTATTATGGTGGTAATCAGAGCTGATTTATAGCATTCTTTGTCGGAAATCATTACTTATATTTGCGAGCAAATACAGCTTTGTTTTCCGGAAAACGTTAAAAAGTATGTGTTGATACGACATAGTGCCGTTTAGACCAAATTGTTTATTTATGAGGTGAATTTATGTTTTCGGATCTGGATAAAAGCTCGGCGTATATCCTTCGCAGATCTTTTAAGGAAACATCTCTGGATGTATGCGATGAAGATACTTTGAAATATTCCGCTCTGTATGAGGATCTGCTGAGAAAAAAGGACAGCATTGACAAACAGGGATATATTGCACCCGCATTGCTTCCTATAGGAAAAGATGGTGTGGTCAATATTCGTCTGCTGCTTCCTTTTGAAGGAGTTCATTTTATAAATATGGCATATATGGTCATTCTTGGCAGAGTACCCGAAAAAGCGGCTATGGACTCATTGCAGAAAGCATTGGCTGCAAACAGCAGCAAGGAAGCTAAGATAAAGATCCTGAGAACAATAGGATCTTCCAATGAAGCTAAGTCCCGGGGAGCGATCCTTACGGGTTATGACAAAGTAAAAACTTCCCAGCTTTACAGATATCAGGATATGGAGTTCATAGAGAATGCATATATAAGGATCCTTCTGAGAAGGCCCGATGACAAGGGCAGAAAACGCTTTCTTTCCATGCTCAGATCACCCGAATACTCTCCTGCCGAGATATTATACACGCTCCGTCATTCCCCCGAAGGTGAAAAGCATGGCGTTGAGATCGTAGGTCTGGAAAATGACTACCGCAGGAGAATGAAACGTAAAAAGATTATGAGTATACCTGTGATAGGCAGGTGTATAAGATATATCTCACGGCTCCTCGGTGTAAACAGGAGAATACTTGCTCTGAAAAATGAGATCAGTTATTTGTGGGATAAGCTGTATAGCAGCAGATCGGCTCTTGATGACAGGATCAATTCGTTAACTCTGCAGCTTTCCGATAGGATAGACGCAGGAAACAGAAAAACTGCAGCACTTGAAAGACAGATCAGGGAACAGACAGGCAGAATAAACAAGCTTGCCAAGCAGTATGAGACGGAAAACGATAGACTTGCGGAGCTTGCCGAGCGGTATGAGACGGAAAATGACAGACTTGCGGAGCTTGCCGAGGAGTATGAGACTGCCAACAGCAGGCTTACTGAGCTTGCCGAGCGGTATGAAAATGCCAACAGTAGATACAAGGAGCAGTATAAGTCTGTAGAAAGCCGTTTAACGGAGCTAGATGACTTTACCCATCAGACAGACAGCATTATTGGTGAACTGAATAAGACACAGGATGAACATTATAAACTTCTGAACGAGCAGTCTGATGTCATCACCCGTCTGTCTGAGGAATCAGACAGGAGAAGCACTTTCTACGAGACACGCTTCGGAGAGCTTGATGGCTATACCCACCAGATCGGGGATAATGTCAATGCTCTGAACAGCTCAATGGAGCGTTATGGCAATACACTGAACGATCAGTCCGCTGCAATCACACGCCTGTCTGAGGAATTAGACAGGAGAAGCAGTTCTTATGAGAGCAGCTTCAGAGAGCTTGACGGCTATACCCACCAGATCGAGGACAATGTCAGTGATCTGAACAGTGTATCAGAGAGTTATGGTAATTTGCTGAATGAACAGTCCGATGCCATCACCCGTCTGTCGCAGGAATTAGACAAGAGAAGCACATCCTATGAGAGCAGCTTCGGAGAGCTTGACGGCTATACTCATCAGATAGGCGGAAACGTTGCTGATATCAATAAAGCACTGTCCAACTATGACAACATTCTGTCGGAATATGTTAATGAGGATAAAAAGACCATTCAGATGCTCCTTGCAGAGATATTCAAGCTGAAAACAGAAATTAAGGCTCTGAAAAACGGCGGGGTAAGAAACGCTGAAGCAGCTCCAAGTCAGAGTGAGGAGACTGCTCCTTCCGCTGTACCCGCTTCCGATGTGTATAGTGCAATAGAATACTTTGATTTTGAAAATCATTTCAGAGGAAGCAGAGAGCACGTCAAGTCTGTTCAGAAGATCTATCTCCCATATTTTGAGGGCAGGAAGAATGTGCTTGACCTTGGCTGCGGAAGAGGTGAATTCACCGAGCTGCTCAGGGACAATAATGTGGGCGTTACAGGCGTGGATATGTATGAGCCTTATGTTGAATATATGAGATCTCTGGAGCTGCCTGTGGTTCTTGATGATGCAGTTGCTTATCTGAGTCGTCAGGAAAGCACTGACGGAATCTTCATGGGACAGGTGGTAGAGCATTTGTCCGTTGATCAGATCGTGACAATATGCAATATGGCGTATGAAAAGCTTGAGGAAGGCAGCTGCCTTATTATGGAAACTCCTAATCCAAAATCTCTCGCGATTTTTACAGAGTGCTTTTATATGGATCCTTCCCATCAGAAGCCTGTGCATCCCTTTACACTGAAATATATTGCTGAAAAGGCAGGCTTCACAAAGGTGGATATCCTTTATACAGACAGCAGCAGACTGCCATTCAGTATACCTAAGATCAAAGAAGACGAGCCTGATTTTGATAAGTTCAATGAGGCTATGCAGAGAGTGTCCGAGCTTTTATATGGCAGTCAGGATTACGCTGTGATCGCAAGAAAGTAAGGTGAGGGCTTGTATGATTAATGTTGAAGAGATAAAAAATTCGTCTCCTGAGGAAAGAATTCTATGCGAGCTCATCGAGACCGATCTGATGGGAGTTATCCTTGATGAATGCTGCACGGAGGACGAGCTGGGCATGATAATAAACGCAGTACATCTCTATAATAGAGCCTGCGGCGGCAATATCAGGATATTTTCGGTCGGAAAGCATAACAATACGCCGTATATAAGGAAGCTAATGAGCGGCTATGCAGTTACGGATAATTTTGAATTTTTTGCATCTTCCGACAGCAGCAGTTTGTTGACACGCTTCCTCGGAAGCGAAGCGATAATTACCTCCGATCCCGAAAGCAGCTGTGCAGGACTTGCAAAGGAATTCTACGTTCCCATGCTCTGCCTTTCGGGTAAGAATGATCCCGAACTGAAAGACAAAGTGCTTCATATCAGTGCCGATGCATCAACAATATGTGCAGGACTGATGATAATCAGGGAACGTCTGTATACAGATGAATTATCCGGACATAAAAGATTGGTTTGATGGGGGAAATAATAATGAGAATTGCTATTGCTACAGTTCAGGTACCCTTTGCAAGGGGCGGTGCGGAAATACACGCTGAAATGCTGCGTGACGAGCTGAAAAAAAGAGGTCATATTGTGGATATAGTTACGATCCCGTTTAAATGGTATCCTTGGGAATCACTGGTAAAATCTATTAATATCGGAAGAATGATAGATCTTACGGAAGCAAACGGAGATAAAATAGACAGGGTCATTGCTATGAAATTCCCTGCTATATACGTAAAACATGACAATAAGGTTCTTTGGCTGCTGCATCAGCACAGACAGGTATATGACACCTGGGGTACAAAATACGGTGATGTTCATCATTGGGAAAACGGTAAGCAGATCAAGGAATTTATTACAGAGTGTGATAAAAAGTACATCCCGGAAGCGAAGCATATTTTTACAAACGCTCAGAATACCTCAAACCGACTGAAAAAGTACTGTGACATAGATTCTACAGCCTTGTATCATCCCCCTCTTAATTATGAAAAGCTCCACTGCGAGGGGTATGAGGATTTTGTCTTTTATCCCAGTCGTATCAACACTATAAAGCGTCAGAGACTTGTTGTGGAAGCAGCTAAATATATCAAGTCGGGTGCAAAGGTCGTGATCGCAGGCGGCGGAGATACAAAGGAGATCGAATATTTAAATAAGCTCGTCAGGGAAAACAAGCTGGAAAAAAAGGTCATCCTTGCAGGCTTTATTTCGGAAGAGGAAAAGATCTCATACTATGCGAGATGTCTTGCAGTTTATTTCGGTGCTTATGACGAGGATTACGGATATATCACCCTTGAGGGCTTTTTCTCCGAAAAGCCTGTTATCGTACATACAGATGCGGGAGGACCTCTTGAGTTTGTGGAGAACGGGGTCAACGGATATGTTACTGAGCCTGATCCGAGAGTTATTGCCGAAAAGATAGATTATCTGTATAATAACCGCAGCGAAGCGAAAAAATTAGGAAAGGCAGGAAAGAAATTGCTGATAGACAAGCATATGGATTGGGATTATGTCATAGATCAGCTTCTTTCCGATTAAGGGGTGTATCAATGAATAAGCCTAAACTTTTATATGCAAGTCCATTCCCGCCCATGAAAAGCGGTATTTCAGATTATTCAGTTATACTTGTAAATGCTCTGAAAAGGAATTTTGATATTACCTTGTTTATTGAGGACTATGAGATAACAGATGCGGCTGTGAGCGGCTTCCCCGTATTAAGATATAAAAAGGACAACATCGACTTTGACAGCTTTGATTATATCCTTTACAATATGGGCAATAACTCCGATTTCCATTCATATATATACGAAACTGCTCTGGAGCACCCGGGTATCATTATCCAGCATGATCTTGTGCTTTTCCATTTTATCTGGGGATACTATAAAGAACAAAAAAGAACGCTTTTTACATCATTATATAAGAATTTTTCTATTGAGGAATTTGTCTCCTATAAAGAAGCGTTTAAGAATCATAAGATCAATATAGAATTAGCGTCTAAGCTTCCCCTGAACACAGAACTTATAAGATCAGAAAACAGGTTTATTACACATTCGGAATATACAAAGAATAAAATTCTGGAATCAGGCTTGGTTGATAAAAACGACATTACCCATATCAATCACATCACGCTTATGAATGGATCGGACTGTTTTGAAGAATCCATAAGCAAAAAAGCTTTGTACTCAAAATATAACGTTCCCACGGACGCAGTAGTAATTTGTGCATTTGGTTATATTCAGAATACAAAGCTCAATAGAGAGACTTGCCATGCTATAAAGAAATTAGCTGCAAAATCCGATCAGAAGATATGTTATGTAATGGTTGGCAAGGGAGATTATGTTAATGACGAGCTGGAGGATGGTCTTATTATAAAGACAGGCTTTACCGAGCTTGATGAGTTTAACAGCTTTATTCAGTATGCTGATATCATAGTAAACCTTAGAAATCCCACTATGGGCGAGACATCGGGTGCAATGCTCAGAATCCTTCAATTGGGTAAGGTGTGCATTACTAATAACGGAGGCTGGTTCTCTGAGCTTCCCGATGACTGCGTATGCAAGATAGAGCTTGACAATACCGAGAAAAACCTTGAAGCTGCTCTTGGTGAACTAATATCAGATAAGGAACGCTGCAGCAAAATGAGCGTCGCAGCAAAGAAATACGTTGAGGAGAATTGTTCTGCAGAGATAGTTTGCAAGCAGATGACGAAGTTTATTATCGGCAATTCACGAAAAAATAAGAAGCTGCGTGGGAGATAAATGACTGAGGTATAATATTATTCCGGAGGATAGATATGAATAAAACTAAAAAAACATTCATTGCAATTTTTTTGCTGATAGTTTTCTTGCCGGTCATGCTGATGATGGCTAATAAGTTGTTTAATATCAAGGTGGATGTTTCCCTTAAAGGCTATACAGACAGCGTGGAAAAGCCCAGTTTTATTACTTCAGACTTTGTCTCAGGCGTATATCAGGCAAACGCAGCTCAGTATATAAACGAAAATATCCCCCTTCGTGGAGTATTTACAAGAACATATAACACTGTTAGATTTAATCTTTTTAACCAGTCGGCTCGTGTTATTGGCAAGGATAAATATATATTTGAGGACGCTTATATATGGGCAGAGCTTTGTATTGGCAGTGATTATGATTTCTCCACAGAAGAGAACAAACAAAGAGTTGCAGATTTTGTAGCTAAGCTATCCAGCGTTCAGAATAAGCTTGAAAAATCCGGAAAAAAACTATATCTGTATGTTATTCCCGGTAAAGCTCGTGTTTTCTCGGATAAGCTTCCGGAAAAATATCTTACTATGCGTGACGAAAACAGCGAAAATGTTGTTTATGCATTAAGAAAACAGCTCGCTTCATCCGATGTCCCTGTTTTTTTCTGTGAAGATTATATAAGCGAAATGGAGTATCCGGTATATTACCCTACCGGTATCCATTGGTCGCGTACCTATGAGCAAAGCGTCAGCCGTAAGATAATCAGTGATCTGGCTGATATTACAGGAAAAAACTATAGGAATATTACTTTTGCAGATGTTGAGGAAAGCAAAACTCCTTTCTGGCGTGATGCGGATGTCTGGGATCTTGCTAATATCTGGAATAGTATCAATTGTACTTTTTATCAATATCGTGCAGTTCCCGATGAACATGAGTATTTTGATAAAATGCGTATCCTGATATATGGTGACTCTTTCGGAATGGGACTGAGATACGATGTATTAAGCTTATACCCGGATGAAGGTATTAATTATATAAACTATGATAATTATGTTATGGACTCAAGGGAACAGACCACACTTCTGAATCACGACTGGAATAATTTTGATTTTCAGTATTATCTCGACAATACCGATGTAGTAGTAATTGAAATGATCGATGCAGTTGCAAAGGATCTGACACTTGGCTTTATTGATCGTCTTGACAATGAACTTGACAATTATGTACCCGGGAAGGTATATGAATCTTCATTTGACGGCTCCTCAGAGGAACAATATGATATGACCGATTCTGTGGGTATGTATGGAAAAGAATCCGGATTTTTCTGGGTAAACGAAGAATTCTCCCTTACTATAGATTCTCCCGGCATAAGTGAGAGGGGCATGCAGATAAGGTATGCCGTACCGGATCAGATCATTAATGCTGAAGGGGAAGAAAAAGTTACATTCTATGTAAACGGCAGGTTGGTCGGAGAAAACACTCATACTCAGCCCGGAACCTATGAGCTTACAGTAGCACCGGATATGCTCGATAATAAAAACAATAATATATATACAGTTTCCGGAAAATGCAGCAGCTATTTTAACCCAATGGAGAGCGGTCAGAGTGACGATAATCGTGATCTTGCACTCAGAATTGAGTATATAGGAGAGGCAATAGCGTATCCTTCTTCATTTGATGGTTTATCAGATAACGAATATGATATGTCTGACACTGTGGGCGTGTACGGGAAAGAACCCGGATTTTTCTGGACAAATATAGAATTCTCCCTTACTTTAGAATCTGCCGTTTTCAGTGAAAAGGGTATTTTGATCAGATATGCCGTACCGGATCAGATCATTAACTCTGAAGGAGAAGAAAAGATAACATTTTTTGTAAACGACAGGATGATCGGAGAAAATACTCATACACAGCCCGGAACCTATGAGCTTACAATAACACCGGATATGCTCGAAAATAACAATAATATATACACAGTTTCCGGAAAATGCAGCAGTTATTTCAATCCAAAGGTGAGCGGTCAGAATGATGATGACCGTGATCTGGCACTCAGAATAGAATATATAGGGGAGGTTAAATAATTGGTTTTTTCATCGGCTTACTTTTTATTTATATTTTTGCCGGTTGTTCTTGTTCTGTATTTCCTTTCCGCAGAAAAGTATAGAAATATAATACTCCTTCTTGCATCCCTTTTTTTCTATGCATGGGGCGAACCAAAAAACATTCTTATTATGCTTGTGTCCATATTGGTCAATTACTGTATTGGATTCCTTGTGGAAGAAAAGAGTACCGGACGCTCACTGTTTCTGGCAATGTCTGTAATATATAATTTAGGCGTGCTGTTTGTTTTTAAGTATCTGAATTTTTCCGTAAATACGATCAATTCCCTGTTCGGCAGCAATATTCAGATACGTGAGATCCTGCTGCCTATCGGAATATCCTTTTACACCTTCCAGATAATGTCTTACGTTATTGACGTATATCGCGGTAATGCTAAGGTACAGAAGAACATTGTAAATCTTGCATTGTATGTTTCAATGTTCCCACAGCTTATTGCCGGACCTATCGTAAGATATGTTGATGTTGAAAAACAGATCTTGGTTCGAACAACGACCTGGGAAAATGCTTATACAGGCTGTATACGGTTTGCGATAGGATTTGCAAAGAAAATACTTATAGCCGATCAGCTGTCAAAGCTTGCCGATGCTGCATTCGGAGGAGCATATCCTTCAATACTGCTTAACTGGACAGGTATTATTGCTTATGCTTTACAGATATTCTTTGATTTCAGCGGATATTCGGATATGGCAATAGGTCTGGGAAAAATATTTGGCTTTGATTTCCCTGAAAACTTTAACTATCCATATATATCAAAATCTATCCAGGAGTTCTGGCGCAGATGGCATATCTCGCTGAGTTCCTGGTTCCGTGATTATCTTTACATTCCCCTTGGCGGAAGTCGTGCAGGCAAAATGAGAACATATATCAACCTTCTCATCGTGTTTTTTATGACAGGTCTTTGGCATGGAGCAAGCTTTAACTTTATTGTCTGGGGATTGTTCTATGCAGTTTTCCTGATAATTGAAAGATTGGGTTTTTCAGAGGTGCTGAAAAAGATCCCTTCGGTATTCAGTCACTTTTATGCTCTTTTCGTTATCCTTATCGGATGGGTATTCTTCAGAGCGGATACTTTGACTTCGGCATTAGTATATATCAAGGGTATGTTTACATTGTCAGGAGCGGATTTGACAAACTTCGGATCGGTAATGACAAGCGAATATTGGTGTCTGATTGCAGCAGGAATCATCTTTTCAATGCCAACTCAAAAAATTGGAACGCTTATTAAAAGCAGCTTCTTAAAAGAGGTCATATATCAGATCGGTGTAATGCTATTATTTATTCTTGCGATTTCCTATATGATCGGAAGCGGTTACAGTCCATTCCTTTATTTCCGGTTCTAAAAAATAATAATCACTAATAAGGAGTTCATTATGCTAAAAACCAAAGAATCAAGGATCAATCTGATCTATTATCTGTTGCTCATTGCATTCTCGTTGTTGGTGGGATATATTTCATTGGGCAAAGGATGCGACTTTAACGTATATGATTCGGTCGCAGGGGACAGTATGCTCGGTAAGCAGTATATCAAATCGATTGATGAAAACGGCATTAAGGGAATCCTGTTCAACAGTAGGATAGGTGCTCCTGAGACCTCATCTTTGATTGATTTTCCTGCCTGTGGCACTACAACATTTGTAATACTCTGGATAATATCACTGTTTACAGACAGCATACCCGGAATAATGTATACTTTTCTTATACTTTCATTTGCTCTTGATAGTGTAAGCATGTCTCTTCTAATGAGAAAATTACAGTTTAACAGAGAAACATCCTTTGTTATAAGCAGCCTTTTTGCTTTTGCACCCTTTCATTTTTATCGCTATATTGGTCATTTTTCGCTTATTGACTATTTTACGGTACCCGCTGCTATCTATCTTTCCTTGTGTATTCTTGAAATCATTAATGAAGACAAGAAATGGAAAATGGCAGCTGCCGCAATACTTTTGGGACTGGGATACGGTTATTATTATGCTTTTGGCTTGATAATGATGGCGGTTGCTTATTTAGTCAGATTTATTGTGATCGAGGATAAAAAACAGATAATAAAAAAGCTGTGGATAATCGGAGTAACGCTGGTATCTGTATTAGTGTCACTTTCTCCGAAAATCATATATAACTTGACAAACGGAGCAAACGAAGTTGCAGGTAAGCGTGTGTTTTTTGAGCAGGAATTGTACGGACTCAAAATAATCAATCTATTATTGCCTGTGTCATATTCAAGGATCGGGATATTTCGTAAGATCTCGGATTTTTATCTCTCAAGCGGAGCACCGCTGCAAAATGAGAATACCTGGGCAAGCTTAGGTTTGATAGGATCATTAGGATTTGTTACCCTATGCGTGGCGTTGATAATATCCTTTTCAAACAAAAAGAAATGTGACGACAGACAATGGAAGCTGATAGATTTTCTATCACTGCAGACTCTTGTTTTTGTTCTGGTAGGTTCTATCGGAGGCTTTGGAGAAATATTCAATGCCATTGTTACCCCTCAGATACGATGCTATAATAGATCATCCATATTTTTAACAGCCTTGTCACTTCTTATGGTAGCAGTGCTGCTGAACAAAATCGAGGTAAAGAAAAAAGCTGTTTCCTATGCTGTGTGTGCAGGAGTATTAGCCGTTGGCTGCTTTGATCAGGTGTATATCCTACCCGAAGGCTGGCAGAATGGTGTTATTCCCACACAGAGACTTTACGAGGACTATTTTGCGGAAGTTGAAGCTTCACTTGATGAGGGAGCAATGGTGTATCAGCTGCCCTATATGGATTTCCCCGAGGTAGGAAGTTTGAATAATCTTGCAGAATATAAGCATTTTGTCGGCTATATTTTTACTGATGATCTCAGGTGGAGTTACGGAGGGGTCAAGGGAAGAAATGAAGCAGCTAAACAGCTTAATATCGACGAAGGAATGAGCCTGAGATTCCTGAACGGCGTTAAAAATGCAGGCTTCCAGGCAGTATATATTGATACAGATGGCTATGCAGACGGAGGAAATGAGATAATTTCTTTTTATAATTCTCTTGGCTTTGAGCCTATAGTATCATCTGACGGAAAGCTGTACACCTATGATATCTCAGAGTATAGCGTGATGGATGATCGTCAGGCATATGTAGTAAGCATTCTTCGTAAGATAGATAATGTTTGCCATATTGAGCCTGTTTCAATGGATGAGCTAAAGGGAATTGCGGACAGGATCCTGCAGAATGATACATCTGTTTATTCTGAATTGACAGAATGGCTGAATGGTGTCGCGAAGGACGACTCCGAGTATATTCATCTGGCATATTCCCTGACACTTCAACGTGACGAAAGTGCAGAGGAAAATGTAAACTGGGTCGGCGGACTTCAGACTGTATGGACAAGAGAAAGTGTACTGAAGCATTTCTTCGAATGTGATGAGTTTAGAAACAGATTGGAACAATAAACGCCAATACCATATTATACTAATAACCATTTGTTCTATGGATAAAGACGGTGGATAGAATACGACGGG